>DATJDY010000201.1:0-15407 GCA_035497155.1 Luteimonas sp. | reverse complement strand
ATCCCGACCTGCTGCATCAGGCCCATGTCCGCGCGGAACCACCGGTCGTACCGCCCGTATTCGGCATAGCTGTACCACTCGTCCCCGCCGAAGGCGTGCGTGAGCTTGTAGGCATTGCCGTCGTTGCAGCGTTCCCCGGTGGCGATGGTGGCCGGGTCGCACGCGGACGAATGCGCCAGTTGTACCTCGAGCTGGTTTGATGCATCGATCGCCCAGCCCGCATCGACGGCGCCCACGGCGCTCCGGTAGTCGTCCGAGGTCCTGGAAGTCACGGTCGCCCCGAGCCGCCAGTCGGCGGAAGGGCGGTAGTTCACGCGCCCGGCGAAATTGCGCGAAGGCGCGTCCAGCCCGACGATCGACGACCCCTCCTCTCCCGGCAGGATGTACGAAGTCGCCTGGTCCGCGACCCACAATGCACCGATCTCGTAGTCGTCCTGGCGCCGCACATACTGCAGCCCAACCGAGGGATCCACCATCGATCGCGTGTACAGCAACGGCAGGATCGTGGAGAAGATCCCGGACTCGTTGGTGAAGAACTGGCGCCGCTCGGGAAACGTGCGGACGAAGCGCTTGTTGACCTGGAATTGGATCGAGTCGATCTCGACCTGCGAGAAATCCGGATTCAGCGTCGCGACTACCGTATCGTGGGGGTCCGGCTTCCAGGTCACATCCAGGCCGGCGTCCACCTCGTTCGAGATCGTGTCCGCGCCCGCCGCCGGAAACCGGGCGGCGCGGGTGGCGATGACGTAGGGCTGCAGCCGCAGTTCCGCGCCATCGACCGATGCTTTCGCGGCCTCGGCATCGAAGCCGATGGTGCGCGCCGAGAACTGGCATTCCGGGCAGGGCCTGAATTCGTCCATCGGCACCAGCGACAGCGTCTCCATCCGGTCGCGCCCCACTTGGCGCTCGACGTCGATGCGGATCGGAACATCGCCCCCGGCGCGGTCCAGGCCCAGCGTGGCGAACGGAATCGCGAAGTCGACGACATAGCGGTCGGCCAGCACCTTCGCCGCGGACTGCCACTGGCCGTTCCAGGCGGGGGCGCTGTCGCCGCCGCTGCTCTGGATCGAATCCGCCCGCGCACCCGCGGCATTCACGCGGAACACGAATGCTCGCCGGCTTCCCTGCTTGGACACGACGTAGAGGACGATGGCGTCATCCGTGGTCGAGACCGCATCGTATTTCGACTGCTGCGCGACGAGCCTGTCGATCGCGGGATCGAACGCTTCCACGTGCGCGAGGAGCTGGGTCGCCGTGTGCGCGAGCTTCACCGTCGTCACCCATCGCGCCGGCACGTTCCTGCCCGGGCTCGTCTCGTATGCGAGCGTCTCCTGCGGGACCGCGCCCTCGGCGAGCAAGGCTTCGGGGCCCGCCACCTGCGGAACGGCAACCGGCGCGGACGCCTGCGCATTGGCCGCACCGCCCCAGGCGAACAGGAACAGGGCCGGCAGCAGCATGGCGGCGAGCCTACGCATGGGCTGCGCTCCTGATCGCCGCGGCGACGACGGGGCGGGCCGCCAGGTCCACGACGCGGTCCGCGATCCGGATCGTCTCCTGCCGATGCGCGAACAGGATGCGCGTCATCGTGAGCGATCTGAGGTTGCCCGCGATGCGCTGCTCGGTACCGGCATCCAGGGCGCTGGTCGCTTCGTCGAGCACCAGGATCCGGGGACCGGACGCCAGCGCCCTCGCCAGGAGGATGCGTTGCCGCTGCCCTCCGGACAGGACGCCGTAATCGTCGCTGATCGGCGTGTCGTAGCCCATCGGCAGGGACGCGATGAATTCGTCGATACAGGCCAGCCGGCACGCCTCGCGGATCGCGTCGTCCGGGATATCGCGGAAGAACCTCACGTTCTCGCGGATCGAATCCGAGACGAGGTGGTCGGCCTGCATCACCGCGCCGATGTTGCGCAGCAACCGATCCTCGCTGCCCGCGTCCAGGCGCTCGCCGCCGTAACGGACGACGCCTGCGGTGGGCTTGAGCGAAGTCAGTAGTTTCGCCAGCGTGCTCTTCCCGCTTCCCGATGGTCCCACGATCGCGACGCACTCCCCGTCCGCGACTTCCAGGTCGAAATCGCGGATGACATAATCCTCGAACGAACTGTAGCGGAAGCAGACCCCTTCGAGGCGGACGCTCGCGTCCCGCAGCGGCTTCCCCTCTGGCGGCGCGAACGCCGGCGCCGCCGCCTCCGGGTCCACGACGTCCTCGAGCCGGCCCATCGCGACCCGCGCGTTCAGCACCCTCGACAGGAAGGACTGGGCTTCGGAAATCGCGGTCAGCACGAACTGACGGAACAAGCCGACCGAGACGAACTGGCCCAGGCTCAGCGAGCCGCCGGAAATCATGGTTGCGGCGAGCGCGAGGTACGTCATCTGGTCGAGAAGGCCGAAGAACGCATTCACGTCGGCCCTGGACTGTTCGTGGGCCGCGACCTCCGCCTGCGTGGAGGCGACCTTGCGCGAACATTCGTCGATCCGGCCGATGCTCTCACCGAGGGCGCCGGCGATCCGCAAAGAGAAGGCCGCGCGGATGGTTTCGGTCATCGTGCCCATCTGGCGCACCAAGGCGCGATGATGCCGTTCGCCGGCGTGCGCGATCCGGCGCCGCACCAGCGCATCGAGCGCGAAGCCCAGCGCACGGCAGGTCACCAGCGCGGTGGCGAACCGCGGATACTTCACCGCGAGCACCACCGCCGCGACGAGGCCGACGCTCCCGGAAACGAGCAGGCCGCCGACGCCCTGGAGCAGCACCTGGTGCACCGACTGCACGGTCTGGATCTTCCCGTACAAGGTCGTTGCTGGGTTGCGGAGCAGGAAATCCAGCGGCTTGCCGAGGACGCGCCGCGCCACGTCGAGGCTCAGGTCGTGCGTAAGCCAACTCGACAGCTTCGTCGAGAGACGGCCCGACAAGCTGTTGAACGCCACGGCGCCGGCGCCGACGCCGACATACGCCGCGCAGAGCCACAGCGCCTCGGTCCTCGGGTGCACGAACGCCGCGGAATCAAGCATTCGCTGGGCGAGCAGCGGCAGGCAGATCGCGGCGGCCTGGGCCAGCAGCATGACTCCGCCGATGCTGAGCAGCTTCCGGCGCACGTCGAAGCGGCCGATCCACCGGCGCAGCGAAAGCGGTTCGCGCAGGGGGAAGGCAATCGCGCCAGGAGCGGCGACTTCGACGACGATGCCCGACAAAGACTCCGCCAGCTCCGCTTCCGGCGCGATCCGCCAGCCGTATTCCGGATCAAACACTTCGAACTCGCCACGCCTCCGCGCAGCGACGACGATGAAATGGTTGCGGTTCCACAGCGCGATCGCCGGAAGCTCGATCAGGCCGGGACACGCCGGGTCGACCTGCACCGGGCGCGCGGCGAGGCCCGCGTCCCGCAGGATGCGGACGAGATGCGAGACGTACGCGCCGCGGGTGCTGACGCCGTAGGCCTCTCGCATGTGCCGGATGCAGAGCGGCGCGCCGAGGAACGCCGAAACGGCGGCGATCGCGACCCTCGATGACCGGCCGCTTCATGCGACCGATCGCGAAGTCCTCGTAACAGTAGGTACACCTGAAATTGCACTTCTCCGTCGGAAGTATCGTGAGCTGCAGCCGCTTCGACGAAATGGAACGCGCAATCTGGCTTGCCGAGAATCCGTTTTCGAGTTGCATCCTTGCCTCCTGGACAATGCGGGCGGGCACGCCGCCGCGGTCCTCGCGGCAGACCATTCGCCTGCAGGAATGTGTGTGCGATTCGCCAGCTGGGCGAAAAGAAGATCAGCTGCTTGTGGACGCTCCCTGTTCCCTTCGCCGAGGCGGCGACCGGCTTGCCTTGCCTTGCACCGCCCTGCCGGGCGGCACTCCCCGCGCACTTCTTATCGGGCCATGCGACTCGTTGTCAATGGCCTCAATGGCCGTGCATGGGCTTGTGGGCACGGACGGCCATGACCACGCCGAGGCCGGCGAGCAGCGACACCGCCGAGGTGCCGCCGTAGCTCAGCAGCGGCATCGGCACGCCGACCACGGGCAGCAGGCCGGAGATCATGCCGCCGTTGACGATCACGTACACGAACAGCGAGAGGCCCAGGCTGCCCGCAAGCAGGCGCGAATAGCCGTCGCGCGCTTCCGCCGCGATCCACAGGCAGCGGCCGACGATGAACAGGTACAGCGCGAGCACCGTGGCCACGCCCACCCAGCCGAAATGCTCGCTGAGCACGGCGAAGATGAAGTCGGTGGTGTGCTCGGGCAGGTAGTTGAGGTGCGATTGCGAGCCCTGCCCCCAGCCCTTGCCGGTGAGGCCACCGGCGCCGATCGCGATCTTCGACTGGATGATGTTCCAGCCGCTGCCCAGCGGATCGGATTCCGGATTGAGGAAGGTGAGGATGCGGTCCTTCTGGTACGGCCGCAGCATCCAGAACCAGGCCATCGGCGCGGCCGCGGCGACGCCGCCGAACGCCGCCGCGAACCACCACCACGACAGCCCGGCGAGGAACAGCACGAACGCGCCGCTGATGCCGACCAGCATCGCGGTGCCGAAGTCCGGCTGCAGCAGGATCAGCCCGGTCGGGATGCCGATGATCGACGCGGCGATGAGGACGACGCGGAAGCGCGGTGGCAGGACTTCGCGGTTGAGGTACCAGGCCGCCATCATCGGCAGCGTCAGTTTCAGCAGTTCCGCCGGCTGGAAATAGAACAGCTTCAGGTCGATCCAGTGCCGGCCGTGCTTGCCGGTGCCGATCGCCAGCACCAGCAGCAGCGGCACCAGCGTGAGCGCATAGGCCGCCGGCGTGGCGTTGCGCAGGCGGTGCGGCGGAACGCGCGACAGCGCCCATAGCGCGGCCATGCCGACCGCGAAGCGCGCGCCCTGCGCCAGCACCAGGGCCTGCGATTCGCCGCCGGCGCTGTACAGCACCGCGAGCGCGATGCCCATCAGCGCGACGAGCGCGGCGCACAGCCACAGGTCGAGCGTGCGCGACAGGCGCGCGGCGACGTCGAACAGGTAATGCAGGATGGCGTTCATCGCGGCCTCCGGGGCGCCGGCTTCGTCGGCGTCACCGCCGGCGAGGCCGCAGGCGTCGGCGTCGAGCGCGCGGGCGGCGCGGGGACAATCGCTGCCGGCGCGCCTTCGTCGGCGACCTCGACGGCGTCGCCCGTGTCGTCCACGGCGCCGTCCTCGAGCGCGCCGGCTTCCGCCTGCGCCGCCGCGGCCTCGATGGTTTCCGGCTCCGGCTGCTTGCCGAGGATCCAGGCATCCATGATCTTGCGCGCGATCGGGCCGGCGGTGTTGGCGCCGAAGCCGCCGTGCTCCACCGCCACCGCCACCGCGATGGTCGGGTGGTCGGCCGGCGCATACGCGATGAACCACGCCTGGTGGCGCAGCGCGAGCGGCAGCGCGTGCGGATCCATGCTGACGTTGCCGCGGCGGCTGATCTTCTGCGCGGTACCGGTCTTGGCCGCGATCAGGTAAGGCGAGCCGCGGCCGACCGAATACGCCGTGCCGCCGGGTTGCATCGTGCCTTCCATGCCTTCGCGCACGGCCTGCAGGTGCGCGGGATTGTCGCTGATGCGCACCGGCGGCGGTTCCGGCAAGGGCTGCCACGGCGCGCGATAGCCGTCGCGGCGGTCGCTCACCAGGTGCAGGCGGCGCAGCATGCCGTCGTCGGCGAGCGCGGCGGTGGCGCGCGCGAGCTGCAGGATCGTCGCTTTCCAGAATCCCTGGCCGATGCCGGCGATCACGGTCTCGCCGACGTACCATGGCTCGCGGCTGTGCTTCGCCTTCCACTCCGGCGACGGCACGATGCCGGCGCTCTCGCCGATCAGGTCGATGCCGGTAGGCTCGCCGAAGCCGTAGCGCCGCATCCACTCGTCGAAGCGCTTGATGCCCATGTCGAGCGCGAGCTTGTAGTAGTACGTGTTGACCGACTGCGCGATCGACTTGCGCAGGTCCGTCCAGCCGCTTCCGCCGGCGTGCGCGTCGCGATAATCGCGCCGCTGACCGGGAATGTAGAATTTTCCGGTGGACAGGATGCGGTCGTCGGGCGTGCGCAGGCCGCTGTCGACGCCGGCGAGGCCGAGGAACGGCTTGATCGTCGAACCCGGCGGGCCGCCGCCGAGCACGTTGCGGTTGAACAGCGGGCGCGAAGGATTCGTCACCAGCGCCTGGTAATCCGCGTGCGAGATGCCGTTGACGAACAGGTTCGGATCGTAGGCGGGCAGGCTCACCATCGCCAGCACTTCGCCTGTGCGCGGATCCACCGCGACCGCCGAGCCGTCGAAGTCGCCGAACGCGGCGACCGCGGCGCGCTGCAGGTCGAGGTCGATGGACAGGCGCAGGTCCGAGCCCGCCACCGCGGGTACGCGGCCGACGGTGCCCAGCGCGCGGCCTTCGACGTTGGTCTCGACCTGCTCGTAGCCGATCTTCCCGCGCAGGATGTCGTCGTAGTAGCGCTCCAGCCCGGTCTTGCCGATGTGGGTGAACGCCGCGTTCGCCGGACCCAGCGTCTTCTGGTCGGCCTCGTCGACGCGCGCGACGTAGCCGATCACGTGCGCGAACAGCGCGCCGTAGGGATAGCGCCGGTTGAGGTAGGGCACGAGTTCGACGCCGGGAAAGCGCCACCGGTCGACCGCGAACCGCGCGGCCTCCTCCGGCTCGATGCGCGGCTTCAGCGTCACCGGCTTGAAACGGCCGGCGCGCAGCTGCGCCTGCAGGTTGCGCACGTCCTCGTCGGAGATCGCGACGATGCGGCGCAGCGCGGGCAGCCACTGGTCGGGTTCGCCGGCTTCCTGTGGCATCACGTCGAGGCGGTACGCCGGCACGTTGTCGGCGAGCACGCGGCCCTTGCGGTCGAGGATCAGGCCGCGTCCCGGCAGCACCGGCCGCAGCTTGACGCGGTTGGCTTCCGACTGCGTCGCGTACTGCGCGTGGTCGATGACCTGCAGCTTGAAATACCAGGCGCCCAGCCCGCCGAGCGCCAGCAGCACCACGACGAAGCCGATCGCCGCGCGCACGCGGAACTGCGCGGCTTCGGCGGCCTGCGACTTGAGCTGGCGGCGACGCGGCCCCACCGCCTACTTCCGGCCGCCGAGGCGCAGCCTGTCGAGCAGCAGGAAGACCGGTCCCCACAGCACCATGCCGACCAGCGGCGACCACCACGCCGCGAGCAGCGGCTGCGGTTCGCCCAGCGCGAGATGCACCACGGCAACGACGACGCGATCGTTCAGCAACAGGCCGGCGACCGCCAGCGCCTGCTGCGACAACGGGAAGAAGCGCAACTGCGCGCGGAAGCGCTGCACGATGAAGGCCATCACCGTCAGCCGCAGCGCCTGTTCGCCGAGCACGGTGCCGAAGCACAGGTCGGCGAGCACGCCGGCGAGGAAGGCGAAGCCCAGGCCGAAGCGGTCCGGCGCCTCGATCAACCAGTACACCATCACCAGCGCGAGCCAGTACGGGCGGTACGGCTGCAGCGGCACGGGCAGCGGCAACAGGCCGAGGAGCAGCGCGGCGAGCAGGCTCACCGGCAGCACCCAGCCGGGCGCATGGCGGTTCATGGCTTCGGCTCCACCCGTGGCTGCGGATGCGGCTGCTCGCGCAGCAGCAACACGTCGCGGCCGCGATCGAGCCGCGCCGCGGGGCGCACGTCGCCGACGAGGAACGCGTGGCTGTCGTCCGGGTGCAGCGCGACGATCGTGCCGACCGGGAAGCCGGCGGGGAAACGCCCGCCCAGGCCCGACGTCAGCACCACGTCGCCGATGCGCACGTCCGCCGACAGCGGCACGTTCGCCAGCGCGAGCCGGTCGCTGCGGCCGCTGCCGTAGGCGAGCAGGCGCACGCCGCTGCGCGCGACCATCACCGGCACCGCATGGTCCGGATCCGTCAGCAGCAGCACCGTCGCGGTGCCGGCCTGCACCGCGATGATCTGGCCGACGAGGCCACCAGCGTCG
The DNA here is from genome assembly GCA_035497155.1 of Luteimonas sp. Classification (GTDB taxonomy): domain Bacteria; phylum Pseudomonadota; class Gammaproteobacteria; order Xanthomonadales; family Xanthomonadaceae; genus Cognatiluteimonas. Next base: position 7,480 of record DATJDY010000201.1, on the reverse strand, counting down.
ATCACCGCCTGTCCGAGGACGACGCCATCGCGCGTGCCGGCATCCAGCAACAACCGCTGCCGGGTCGGATCCAGGTCGATGTCGAGCACCGGCGCGAGCTGCACGTCGAGCCCGCCGTTGCGGCGCGCGGCGCCGAGCAGTTCGCGCAAATGCGCGTTCTCGGCGGACGCCGCCTGCAGCCGCGCGACGCGCGCGCCACTGACGAGCAGCGCATTGCGCAGCACGCGGTTCTCGCTGGCGAGGCGGTTGCGGGTGGCGGCGCCCTCGCGCAGCGTGTCGCCGATGCGCGCCGGCATCCCGGCCACCCACCACAGCGGTTGCACCACCGCGATCGCGCGATGCCGCAGCTGCGAGAGCCAGCCGCCGCGATGGTCGAGCACGATCAGCGCGATCGCCAGCACCAGCCACGCCAGCAGCTTCAGCGTCCCGGCGACATCGCCGGTGCGGGAAGCGTGTGGGCTGGCGAAGCTGGGCACGGGTGCGGGCGCGGGATCTTCGTCTTATTCCGGCGCGAAGAACTCGTTGCCGTGCATGTCCACCAGTTCGAGCGCGCGGCCACCGCCACGCGCCACGCAGGTCAGCGGATCGTCGGCCACCTGCACGTGCAGGCCGGTTTCCTCGCTGAGCAGGCGGTCGAGGTCGCGCAGCAAGGCGCCGCCGCCGGTGAGCACGATGCCGCGCTCGGCGACGTCCGCGCACAGCTCCGGCGGGGTCTGCTCCAGCGCCTGCTTCACCGCGGCGACGATGCCGGAAAGCGGCTCGCGCAGCGCTTCGAGCACGTCGTCGGAATCGATGGTGATCATCTTCGGCACGCCCTCGGCGAGATGGCGGCCCGACACTTCGATCTCGCGCACGTCCTGCTGCTGGTACGCGCAACCGATCTCGAGCTTGACGCGTTCGGCGCTGGCGTCGCCGATCAGCATGCCGTGGCTGCGGCGCACGTAGGCGATGATGGCCTCGTCGAAGCGGTCGCCGCCGATGCGCACCGATTGCGAATACACGATGCCGTTGAGCGCGATCACCGCGACCTCGGTCGTGCCGCCGCCGATGTCGACGACCATCGAGCCGCGCGCCTCGGTCACCGGCATGCCGGCACCGATCGCGGCGGCCATCGGCTCCTCGATCAGGAACACCTCGCGCGCGCCGGCCTCCTCGGCCGATTCCTTGATCGCGCGGCGCTCGACCTGGGTGCTGCCGGCCGGCACGCACACCAGCACGCGCGGGCTCGGCCGCAGCATCCGCGACTTGTGCACTTTGCGGATGAAGTACTTGAGCATCTCTTCGGTGTAGGTGAAGTCGGCGATGACGCCGTCCTTCATCGGCCGGATCGTGGTGATGTGGCCGGGCGTGCGGCCGAGCATCTGCTTGGCCTCGCTGCCGACCGCGGCGACGGTGCGCGTGTTGCCGACGAGCCGGTCCTGGCGGACCGCGACCACCGAGGGCTCGTTGAGCACGATGCCCTGGCCGCGCACGTAGATGAGGGTGTTGGCCGTGCCGAGGTCGATCGACAGGTCGTTGGAGAACATGCCGCGGAACTTCTTGAACATCGCGTGGGGGCGTCCGTGAGGGCGGAAAAACGGCCTCGGGGGCCGGTTCCGCGTGCATCGCAAGGGATGCGCTAGCCTAGCAAAAACTGGCCTCGGCGGGCGCCAACCGGTAACCTGTGCCGCCTCCGGAATGGCCGGTGCCGGGGAGATCCATTCCGGCCGCCGACCGCCGACGCTCCGATCGACCACCCTTCCCATCGCCCCGCCGGCGCCGCCGGCGCCACGAGGTCCGCCCATGGCTGCCCTGATCTGCGGTTCCCTGGCCTACGACACCATCATGGTGTTCCCCGACCAGTTCAAGAACCACATCCTCCCGGACAAGGTGCACATCCTCAACGTGTCCTTCCTGGTGCCGCGGATGCGGCGCGAGTTCGGCGGCTGCGCGGGCAACATCGCCTACAACCTGAAGCTGCTGGGCGGCGATCCGGTCCCGATGGCCACCGTGGGCCAGGATTTCGGCCCGTACCGCGAGTATTTCGACGAACTGGGCATCGACCTGGCGCGCGTGAAGGAGATCCCGGAGCTGTTCACGCCCCAGGCCTTCATCACCACCGACCTGGACAACAACCAGATCACCGCCTTCCACCCGGGCGCGATGATGCGGTCGTACGAGAACCATGTCCGCGACGTGCCCGGCGTCACGCTCGGCATCGTCAGCCCGGACGGGCGCGAGGGCATGATCCAGAACGCGCGCGAGTTTGCCGAGGCCGGGACCCCGTTCATCTTCGACCCGGGCCAGGCCATGCCGCTGTTCAACGGCGCCGAACTGCGCGAGTTCATCGAGCAGGCGAACTACGTGACGGTGAACGACTACGAGTCGAACCTGCTGCAGGAACGCACCGGCTGGGACGAAAAGACGATCGCCGGCAAGGTGAAGGCCTATATCGCCACGCGCGGGCCGAAGGGCGCGGTGATCTTCGCCGACGGCAAGACCATCGACGTGCCGCCCGCGCACGAGCGCCGCGTCACCGACCCGACCGGCTGCGGCGACGCGTTCCGCGCCGGCCTGATGTTCGGCATCGAGAAGGGCTACGACTGGCTGACCATCGGCCGCGTCGGCAACCTGATGGGCGCGCTGAAGGTCGAACACCCGGGCACGCAGAACCAGCGCTTCGACTACGACGAGTTCGCCGAACAATTCAAGCAGCAGTTCGGCTACGCGCTGTAGGCCTCACTCGGCCCGGCGCGAGACGGTCACGGAGATTCCCAGGTCGCCGACATCCACCGCGGACGGCTGGCCCGGGACGACGACGAGTTCGGGCGACATGCTGCCGTAGGGCGACGCGAGCGCGGCGCTGAACTTGAGCTTGCCTTCGGCGAGTTCCTCGACGTCGAACGACAGCTTGTAGCCCTTGTCGCCCGCGACTTCGATCGTCGCGGGCTTGCCCGCCTCGACCACGGCCGCGGGCGTGGCGAAACTTTCGCCAGCATGGCGCAGCGTCGCCTCGACGCGATACGCGTTGGCCGCCGCGCAATCCAGGGAAGCGCCCGCCGCCAACATCGACACCAGCATCACGACCTTCGGAATCGCCATCATCGTCTCCTTCCGTTGAATGCGCAGGTTCGGTTTTACCAACCCGGAAGCTTCGAGGCCTGCAGGCCGCCGGTCTCGAACGTGGCGGTGCGCTTGCCGACGTCCTTCGTCGGGAACTCGATTTCCAGCACCTTGCTCGTGGTCGCGAGCTTCCACAGCGCCTTGCGGTCGTCGATGAACATCGCGATCGCCTCGTCGGTCTTCGGGCGCGAGGCCGGCAGCAGGTGCGGCTTGCCGTCGGCGACGACCTTGACCTTGCAGCCGCGATGGCAATCGAAATCGCCCTTCTGCAGCACCATGTAGCTGCTCTTCCCCCACGACGGATGGTCGCGGAAGATCAGCCGCACCTGGGTCGGGCCGCTGCCGTCCACGTCGACGTTGTCCTTCGCGAAGATCGAGGCCGAGAGCTGGCTGCCGCCCTTCACCGGTTCGGCCTGGTAGCTCCAGAGCGCGGCGAGGCGCGCGTCCTCGCGCTGCGCCGCGGCCTTCGCCGCGACTTCCTCGAGCCTGGGCTTCACGCGCGCCGCGGCCTGGCTTTCCGGATGCTGCATCAGCAGCACGTCGCCCTGCGCCTTGGCCAGCGCCCAGTTGCCGCTGGCGACGGCCGCGTCGAACGCGGCCTCGCCCTGCTTCGCCGCGTCTTCCGCGGCGGCGGCCTGCGCGGCCGCCTGCTCGGCGAGCTTCGCCTTGCGGTCGCAGCCCACCGACGCGAGCAGCGCCGCGGCGATCGCGATCGACGCGACGACGCGCAGCGGCGCGCCCTGCCTCCACGCCGGCGCGGGCCCGCGCGACGTCACTGCGCGTTCCCGCCCTTGCCGCCGGCCTGCGCCTTCTCGCCGCTCGCGATCGCGGCTTCGACCGAGCCGGTCGTGATCGGGTGGTAACCCGGTTTCGCGCGCAAGAACACGTCCTTCGCGAACGACAGGCCTTCCGGCGTCTTCACCAGTTCTGCGTAGATCGGCATGATCAGCTTGCGCCGGCCGACGCGCGCCATGAACGCGGCCATCTCGCCGTCCGCGGCGTGGTAGCCGCTGCGCACCGCGAGCGGGTACCAGCGCATCGCGATCTCGCCGTTCGGCGTGCCGGTGAAGTGGTATGCAGCGTCCAGCGCGGTCATCTGTTCCGGCTTCAGCGTTTCCGGCATGCCTTCCAGGAAGCGCACCCACTCCTGCGTCGTCCATGCGGCGGTCAGCTGTGGCACCGGCAGCTTGCCCGTGCCCGTCCACGCGATGCGCGCGGCGTCGACCACGGCGAAGCGCTGCGACTTCACCTGCGGCGCCGTCGCCGGCACGCCCGGATCGTAGAGCCACGCGTCGAACTCGGCCTGGCTCACCTTGCCCGGATGCTTGTCCAGCAGGTTGGCGATGGCGTAGTCGCGGAACTGCGCGGTGGTGATGCTCTGGAAGGCGAAGTGGTCGAAGTAGCCGCGCAGGAACGCGTCGAAGTCGGCCCGGCCGAAGCGCTCTTCCAGGAACTGCATGAACCACGCGCCCTTGGTGTAGACGGTGCTGCTGAGGTACTGGTCCGGGTCCTTCAGGTCGCCCGGCTTCACCGACAGCGCCTGCAACGGCTTGTTGGCGTCGGTGAACTCCTGCTGCAGTTCGCTGCGGTCGATCACTTCCTCCATGTCGGCCATGGGCTTGCCGTACAGCGCCTCGGTGATGCGGCCCTGCACGTAGGTGGTGATGCCCTCGTTGAGCCACGCATCGCGCGAGGTGGCGAAGGTGACCAGGTTGCCCGACCAGCTGTGCGCCAGTTCATGCGCGACCAGGGAGACAAGCGACTTGTCGCCGACGATCACGGTCGGCGTGGCGAAGGTCATCGTCGGGTTTTCCATGCCGCCGTACGGGAACGAGGGCGGCAGCACCAGGATGTCGTAACGGCCCCAGCGATACGGGCCGTACAGCGACTCCGCCGTGCTGATCATCTTGCCGGTGTCCTCGAACTCGTGCTGCGCCTTGTCGGCCATCGCCGGCTCGGCCCATACGCCCGAGCGGTCCGACGTCGGGCGGAACACGAGGTCGCCTGCGGCGATCGCCATCAGGTACGACGGGATCTTCTGCGGCATGCTGAAGCTGTAGTCGCCGTCGCGCGCGGCCTTCGGATCGCTGTTGCCGCTCATCAGCACCATCGCGTCCTTCGGCGCGGTGACGTGCGCCTTGTACGTGAAGCGCACCTGCGTCGTGTCCTGCAGCGGCACCCACGAGCGCGCGTGGATCTGCTGCGACTGGCTGAACATGAAGGGCTGCCGCTTGCCTTCCGTCATCGACGGCGCCAGCCACTGCAGCCCCGAAGCCTCGGGCGAGCTGTGGTAGGCCACGCGCACGGTGGCATTGCGCTCCGGCACGTCGATGGTGAACTTGCTGCCCAGCAGCGGATCGGCCGGGGCGAGCGCGTAGTGCAGCGGCTCGTACTGGCCGTCCTTGCCGGCGCCCTCGACCTTCTCGATGGCGAGGTCGCGGGTGTCGAGGACCAACTGGTTCGCCCTGGGGTCGACCCAGTCGAGGGTGTAGGTGGCGGTGCCGCCGATTTCCTTCCTGTCGAAATCGACGTTCAGGTCGAGCGCGAGGTCGGTGATCTTCACCTTCCCGGGTTCGGCATACGAGAACTCGTCGTGGCCTGCATCGGCGACGGGCATGGTGGCGGCCTCCGGCTTGGCTTCGGGCTTGGCGGCGCCGGCAGGCGCGGCATCGCGCGAGCAGGCACCGGCGGCGGCGAGGACGACGGCGGCGGACAACAACAGCAGGGTCTGGCGCATGGGGGAGCGAACCGGTGGCGACGGGTCCCGCAAGTCTAGCGCGGGCGGCCGCCGCCGCCGCATGCACGCCCGTGGCGGCCGTCAACCCCACTTGCGGCACTGCTGCTGCGGCGCGCGCTTGCGCATTGTTCCCGCCGCGCGACCGGGCCATCGGGCGAGCCCTGCCATTGGTCATGCCAACGCAGGAGCCCGCTCGCGCATCCCTCCCCTCAATACCCCACGACGGAACGACCCTCGATGAAGCCCCCCGCCCCGATCACCGCGCTCGCAGCCGCCCTGCTGTCCTGCATGCCGATCGCCCATGCCCAGGACGCCGCCGCCGCGCAGCAATCCGACTACGTCCCCGGCGGCCGCATCCCGCTGCTCCAGGACGGGATCGTGATCGACGGCAAGCTCGACGACGCGGCCTGGCAGGGCGCGCTGGTGCAGGAGATCGCCTACGACATCCAGCCCGGCGACAACACGCCCGCGCCGGCGAAGACGATCGTCCGCATCGGCTACACCGCCGACGCGCTGTACGTCGCCTTCCACGCCATGGACCCGGATCCCTCGCAGGTCCGCGCGCACCTGCGCGACCGCGACGCGATGTTCAACGACGACTGGGTGGGCGTGTTCCTCGACACCTTCAACGACCACCGCCGCGGCTACGAGCTGGTGGCGAACCCGCTCGGCGTGCAGGGCGACATCATCCGCGACGAGGCCAACACCGAGAACCAGGAGGATTCGAGCTGGGACGGTTTGTGGCAAAGCGCCGGCCAGCTCACCGCGGAAGGCTATGACGTCGAATTCCGCATCCCGTTCTCCACGCTGCGCTTCCCGACCGGCGGCGGCGACCAGCGCTGGGGCATCGCGCTGTTCCGCAACTGGCCGCGCGACAAGCGCCACCAGCTGGCCAGCGGCAAGGTGCCGCGCGACTCCAACTGCTTCGAATGCGAGTGGGGCAAGTACGAGGGCTTCGCCGGCGCGCGCCAGGGCCGCAACCTCGAGATCGTGCCGACGCTGACCATGGGCAAGCCGCAATCGCGCGACGCCGCCGGCGAGGCGTGGAAGAGCGGAGACACCTCGATCGAGCCGGGCGTCGACGTGAGCTGGTCGCCGTCGCCGGCGATGACCCTCAACGCGACGATCAACCCGGACTTCTCGCAGGTCGAAACCGACCAGCTGCAGTTGAACTTCAACGACAGCTTCGCGCTGTTCTACCAGGAGAAGCGGCCGTTCTTCCTCGAGGGCGCGGACTACTTCAACAGCCAGTTCGACGTGCTGTACACGCGGCAGATCGCCGACCCGGACTACGGACTGCGCATCACCGGCCGCACCGGCAGCGGCGCGTACGGCGCGATCGTGGCGCGCGATGCCACCACGCTGGTGCTGGTGCCCGGCGTGCTCGGCTCCGGCTTCGAGCAGCTCGACCAGAAGGCGGACGTCGCCGTCGGCCGTTATCGCTACGACCTCAACACCCACTTCAGCGTCGGCGCGATCGGCACCTTCCGCCAGGGCGACGACTATTCCAACAACGTGGCCGGCGTGGATGCGCGCTGGCAGCAGGGCGCGCACACCGCCACCGCGCAGATCCTGCACAGTCAGTCCGAATACCCGACGCAGATCGTGGACGAATACAAGGACGAGCTCGGCGACGACCCG
>DATJDY010000200.1:0-3237 GCA_035497155.1 Luteimonas sp. | reverse complement strand
TGGGAGTGCAAGGACGGCGCGCACGAAGCGGAGAAGGTCGCCGCCGAGATCCAGTTCCTGTCGCAGAAGCACGCCAGCACGGGCGGCGGCGCGGCCTTCAGCGACTTCTGCATCCTGTTCCGCGGCAACCACCAGTCGCGGCCGCTGGAGAAGGCGCTGCAGCTGCTGCGCGTGCCCTACCACCTCACCGGCGGCACCGCGTTCCTCGACCGCGGCGAGGTCAAGGACGCGCTGTCGTGGCTGCGGCTGGTGGCGAATCCGGACGACGACGCGGCCTTCCTGCGCGCGGTGTCGTCGCCGTCGCGCGGCGTCGGCGGGACCACGCTGGCGAAGCTCGCCGAGCTGGCCCAGCATGCGCACCTGCCGCTGGCGCGCGCGGCCGAGTCGATCGGCCTGCTCAAGCAGCTGCCGGCGCGCTCGGGCAACGCGCTGCAGGAATTCGCGAACATCGTGCGCGGCCTGCGCGACGACGCGGGCCGCCTCGCGCCCGCCGAACTCGTGCGCAAGCTCAACGAACGCAGCGGCCTGCTCGCCGCGCTGCGCGCGCAGTGCAAGGACGAGGCGCAGTTCCAGGCGCGGCGCCGCAACCTCGACGAGCTCGCCGACTGGTTCGACGGCGGCCCGGGTGGGCGCAACGCGGGCCCCGGCGAACTCGCCGCCGCGCTCGCGCTGCTCTCGCACGCCGACAAGGGCGATGCCGGCAACCAGGTGCGGCTGATGTCGCTGCACGCGGCCAAAGGCCTGGAATTCCGCTACGTGTTCATCATCGGCGTCGAGGACGGCAACCTGCCGCATGACGCCAGCATCGAGGAAGGCCGCCTCGACGAGGAGCGCCGCCTGCTCTACGTCGGCATCACCCGCGCGAAGGAAGCGCTGTGGCTGTCGCATTCGCGCGAGGCGCAGCGCTGGGGCGAGCGGCAGCGGCTGGCGCCGAGCCGCTTCATCGATGAGCTGCCGGCCGCCGAACTGCAGCGCGACGGGGCCGACCCGGTCGCCGATGCGCAACGCAAGGCCGAGCGCGCGAGCGCGGGCTTCGCCGCGATCCGCGAGCTGCTGGGGTCGTAGGGCCCCGATCGCGCGGTGCCGGTAGACTGCGGCGATCGAACGAATGCCGGAGCCGATGATGCGCCTCGCACTGCCCCTGACCCTGCTCGCCGCCGCCCTGCTGGGCGGCTGCGCGACCGTTGCCCGTGGCGATGTCGCGCCGGGCCCGTCCGCCTCCGCCACCGGCGTCTACCGGATCGATGCGCCGCCGCCGAACGACGGCCTCAACGCGACCGTCTGGTACCAGACCTCGGTCGAACGGGACCTGGTGTACCTGCAGGCATATCGGGGCGCGGGCGAGCACCTGGCCGCCGCGCTGGCCGACAAGCACTGGGATGCGCTGCCGAAGGAGGACCGCGGCAACGACCCGAGCAAGCTGCCGCCGGCGATCATCGTGGACGTCGACGAGACCGTGCTCGACAACTCCCCCGACCAGGTCCGGCTGATCCGCGACGGCAAGGAGTACAACGAAGCCGACTGGGCCAAGTGGATCGAGGAGCGCGCGGCGAAGCCCTTGCCCGGTGCCGTCGAGTTCCTGGACGCGGCCGCCGCGAAGGGCGTGACCGTCTTCTACGTCAGCAACCGGCCGGCCGCGCTGAACGACGCGACCGTCGACAACCTGCGCAAGGCCGGATTCCCGATCACCCGCGACGACCAGTTCCTCGGCCTCGGGATGGTCGTCGAAGGATGCAAGCCGGCAGGCTCGGACAAGGCCTGCCGCCGCCAGCTGGTCGGCCGCAATTACCGCGTGCTGATGCAGGTCGGCGACCAGGTCGGCGATTTCGTCACCATCGCCGCGAACACGCCGGAAGGCCGCCGCGCCGCCATCGCGCCCTACATGGACTGGATCGGCGAACGCTGGTGGGCCCTGCCGAACCCGACCTACGGCTCCTGGGAGCCGGCCCTGTTCAACAACGCCTGGTCCAGGTCGGCCATCGAAAGACGCGCCGCCAAGGAAGCCGCGCTCGACGACATGCGCAAATAAATCAACAAGTTAAAACGTATTAATTCAGGTATTGCACAAGCTTCGCGGCCGCGCTAGCCTGCAGGCATCCGGCGCCATGCCGGAGCCATGCCACAACTGAAGTCCTCCGGCCCAGCCGGATTCGAGGAGGCCACCGGCCTCCTTTTCTTTGCCAAGATGCGGAGGCGCCTGCGGGAGGGGCGCCTCCCGATGCGACCGACGATGATCCGCTCCGCCGCCCTGCTGGTGACCTGCGCCTGCCTCGTGCTTGCCGCATCGTGCCGGCCGACCGACAAGGACGAGCCGCCGCCGGCGCCGCCGACCACCGCCGCCGCCACCCGTCCCGCGCAGGCCGTGCGCCAGCTCACCGCGCACCTGCGCAACGACGAACTCGAGGCCTTCGCGATCGAAGCCGTGCCGCCGGAACTGCACGCGCGCCTGCAGGCTGCGTGGAAGGAAGGCCGTACCCGCTGGCCGCTGGACGAGATGCCGTTCGGCAGGCGCCTGCCGTCGATGCTGCACGCGCTGGCAGAGCCGGGTTCGGAAGCGAAGCTGCAGGCGACCTTCGACCGCCAGTTCGCCGGCGCCAGCGGCGACCTGCGTTCGGCGGCGCTCACGCTCGGCCAGTTCGGCACCCAGTACATCGACAGCAAGGCCGCGCCGTACAGCGCGGACGAGCGCCAGCACTATGCGCAGTTGATCGCGGCCGCGAGCCGGTGGGCCGCGAAGGCGCCATTGGCCGACCGGGAACGGGCGCGGGCCTCGATCGTCCAGCTCGCGGCCGCCGCGCGGCAGGTGCGGTTGGCTTCCGACGCCGATTTCCGCCAGGCCGGCATGGACGCAAGCCTGCGCCGCATCGGCCCGTTCGCCGCCGCGGCCAAGCTCGTGCTGATGCGCTACGGCCTCGACATCGACGGCGGCCTCGCCGCCCTCGACGCCAGCCTGCTGCAGCAGACCGGCGACCAGGCCACCGTGCGGATGCGCTACCGCTTCGCCGGCCAGGACATCGACACCACCGTCTCCCTGCAGCGGATCAACGGCCGCTGGTATCTCTCCGACTACCTGCGCCACGCCGAGGCCGCGGTCGCCGCGCCGCTGCCGCCCGCGTCGAAACCCGGGCCTGGCGCCGCAAAGCCTGCCGCCGGGGCTGCCCGGCGGTCGCCGGCTGGCCCCTGACGCGCCCTCGGCGATAATGCCGGCGATGCCGACCCAGTCGAACCTGCCCTTCG
>DATJDY010000199.1:0-3176 GCA_035497155.1 Luteimonas sp. | reverse complement strand
CAGCGCGAGATCGTGCGCCGTCGAGTAGTGGCCTTCCGCCGACAGCCCGTGCGGGTTCACGAAGTGCGAATTCTTCATGCCGATGCGCTGCGCGTACGCATTCATCAGCGAGGCGAACGCCTGCTCGCTGCCGGCGACGTGCTCGGCCAGCGCAATCGCGGCGTCGTTGCCCGACTGCACGACCATGCCCTTTTCCATCTCGACCAGCGGTGCGGTCTGGTTGACCGGGAAGCCGCTGTAGCTGCCCTCGGTGCCGGCGCCGCCTTCGCGCCAGGCGTGCTCGCTCATCATCACCTGGTCGTCGCCGTGGACCTTGCCCGCGGCCATTTCCGAGGCGATGACGTACGAGGTCATGACCTTGGTGATGCTCGCCGGTTCATGGCGCTGGTCGATGTTGCTGCCGGCCAGCACCTGGCCGCTCGCGTAGTCCATCAGGATCCAGGCCGCGGAGGTTTCCGGGGCGGGTGCCGGCGGGATCGGCAGCGCGTCGCTCAGCGCGGCGGGGCGCGCGGCGGCCGGCTGGGGCACGGGCTGCTGCGCGAACGCCAGGCCGACGGCGGCCGAGGCGATGAGCGCGAAGAGGGCGACGTGGGCGCGGCGGGCGGTGGATCGCTTCAAGATCGGGGACTCCGTGACGGACACTGGCTGGCGACAAGTCTACCCGTCATTGCGGAACGCGCTGCGGCGGGCCGAAACCCAGACCCAGCAGGCGCGCGGCGAGTTCCGCACTGGCGCCCGGCGCGACCGGCCCGATGCGCAGGCGCCAGACCGCCCGGCCCGCGGACGTTCCGTCCTCGAGGCGCGCGCCGGCGATGCCGGCCCCGTTCACGCTGGCGAGCGCGCGCTCGGCGTTGGTGCGGTCGGCGAAGGTCGCGACCTGGAACGTGAGTCCCTCCGACGCGGCATCGACCGGTGGCGGTGCCATCGTCGCGATCGGCGGCGGCGCGGCGGGGCCGGGCGCAACCGCCATCGGCGGGCGTTCCGACGCGGCTGCGCCAGCGATCGGCAACGCGGCGACGAGTCGGTCGATCGCGGTCGGAGGCAGCGGTTCAGCGACGACTTCGTTGTCGCCGACATCATCGACGCCCGACGACAGCGGTGCCGGCTTCGCCGCTGCGGGAGATGGCGGCGCGGGCGTCGGCGCGGACGCCGACGCGATCGCGTCGTAGCCGACATGCGCGTCCTCGCCGGGCATGAGCCCCTGCACCTCGACGCGCGCGGTGCCGGCGCGATCGACGCCGAGCTTCACCGCGGCGGCATAGCTGAGGTCGATGATGCGGCCGTCATGGAACGGCCCGCGGTCGTTGATGCGCACCACCACCGAGCGACCGTTGGCGAGGTTGGTGACGCGCGCGAAGCTCGGCAGCGGCAGCGTCTTGTGCGCGGCGGTGAAGGCGTACATGTCGTACACCTCCAGGTTCGACGTGCGCCTCCCATGGAACTTGTTGCCGTAGAACGACGCGATGCCGACTTCGTCGTAGCCTTCCGCGTTGTCGAGCACGCGATAGGTCTTGCCGAGCACCGTGTACGGCGAACGGTTGCCGTAGCGCGAATGCGGCTCGTCGCGCACCTCGGGTTCCGGGATCTGGTCGACGTCGGGGATGCCATCGGTCGGCGCGCTGTCGGAGACGCCGGGCGCATACAGGCCGCCGGCCGTGTAGTTGCCGCGCTTGGACGGGTCCTCCTGCGCCGGCGCGTAGGGCGAACGGCGGGGCGACGACGTCGCGTGCGTGGTGCCGCTGCGTCCCTCGACCCGCGTCGAGGCCTGTTGCGACGACTCCGTCTTGCGCGGCGTGCCGGCGCAGGCCGCGAGCGCGAAGCACGCCGCGCCGGCGGCCGCGCACAGGATCCGGCGCGCGGCCTGGCTCATGGCGCCGTCGCGCTCATGGCGCGGCGCTGCTCCCGGCACGGATGGCCTGCGCCAGCTGGTGGACGGCCAGCGCGTACATCGGCGAATGGTTGTAGCGCGTGATCACGTAGAAATTGCGATAGCCGATCCAGTGCTCGCGGCCTTCCGCGCCGTCGAAGCCGAAGACCGTGGCGCCTTGCCCCTTCGGCTCCGTCGGTTCGCCGGCGCGCGGCGTGTAACCGCGCGCGGCCAGCGCCTCGACCGGATACACCGGATCGGGCGCTTCGGGCCGGAATTCCGGCTCGCCCGGCGCGAGGTCGGCGCGCGCCGCCACCGGCAAGCCGCGCTGCCAGCCGTGCGCCACGAAATAGTTCGCGATCGACGCGAACACGTCCTCGGGATCGCCGAGCAGGTCGCGCTTGCCGTCGCCGTCACCGTCGCGGCCCCAGTTGCGCCAGCTCGAGGGCATGAACTGGCCCCAGCCCATCGCACCGGCATAGCTGCCCTGCAGCGTCGCGACGTCGATGCCCTCTTCCTTGCCGAGCGCGAACAGCTGCGCGAGCTCGCCGGCGAAGAACGGCGCGCGCTTCGGGTACGAGAACGCGAGCGTGTACAGCGCGTCGAGCGCGCGGTACTTGCCGGTGATCGCGCCGTAGCTGGTTTCCACGCCGATGATCGCGACGATGTACTCCGGCGGCACGCCGCTGGCCGCCGATACGCGATCGAGTTCGGCGCGATGCTCCGCCAGGAAGGCGATGCCGCCGGCGATGCGCTTGTCGGTCATGAAGATCGGGCGGTACTCGGCCCAGGATTTCACCTTCTCCGCCGGGCGATTCATCGCGTCGACGATCGACTGCTGGAATTGCGCCTGCGCCAGCGCCGCGCGCACGGTCTCCGGCGCGACGCCGTAGGCGGCGGCGGTGTAGTCCGCGAACGCGGCCTCGCGCTGCGCCTGCGGGATCGCGGGATCGACGACGGCTTCGGGCGCGACCGGCCGTTCCGGCGGTTGCGGCACCGGCGGCACCGTCGCCGCGGGATCGACGACATCGACGGGCGCGCCGAGGATGGCGCCGGGCGCCGGCGAAGGCACCGGCGTGGCACACGCCGCGAGCATCACCGCGGCAACGAAAACAAGCAGTCGAAGTCCCATGCCCGCGAGGTTATCACGCCCCCCAAAAGCCTTTAGCCAAGAAAGCTTCAGTGGCCGTGCATGGGCTTGTGGGCGCGCACGGCCATCACGACGCCGAGGCCGGCGAGCAGCGACACCGCGGAGGTGCCGCCGTAGCTCAGCAGCGGCATCGGCACGCCGACCACGGGCAGCAGGCCG
>DATJDY010000198.1:0-2341 GCA_035497155.1 Luteimonas sp. | reverse complement strand
CGGCGGCAAGGGCTTCAACCAGGCGATCGCGGCCGCGCGCGCCGGTGCGCGCACCGCGTTCGTGTGCGCGCTCGGCGACGACGCCGGCGGGCACCTTGCGCGCGCGCTGGCCGATGCGGATGGGCTGGACCTGCGCGCACTGGCCAGCGAAGCGCCCACCGGCACCGCCGGCATCTACGTGGACGCCGCCGGCCGCAACAGCATCGTGATCGGCGCGGGCGCGAACGCCGGATTGTCGCCGGCGCACGTCGCGGCGCAGGCGGATGCGTTCCGGGCGGCGCGCGTCGTGCTCGCGCAACTCGAATCGCCCGTCGACACGATCGCCGCGACACTCGCCGAGGGTCGCGAACGCGGCGCGACCACCATGCTCAATCCGGCGCCGGCCAATGCCGCCACCACGCTCGCGCTGCTGGCGCTGGCCGATGTGCTGACGCCGAACGAAACCGAATTCTCCGCATTGGTCGCGCGCCATGTCGGCGGACGCATCGACCCGTCGGACATCGCCGAGCTCGACCAGGGCCGCCTGCACGCGCTGTGCCGGGAACTGGCGCCGGCGGCGAGCGTGGTCGTGACGCTCGGCGCGATCGGGTGCTTCGTGTCGCATCCTGAAGGCGCGATGCGCGGCGACGCCTCGCCCTGTTACCGGATCGGCGCGGAATCCGTGCGCGCGACCGACACCACCGGCGCCGGCGATGCCTTCAACGGTGCGCTGGCCGCGTCGCTGGCCATCGACGCCGGGCTTGCGTTCGCGGACCAGGTCGCCTTCGCCTCGCGCTATGCCGCGCTGTCCACCGAGCGCGCCGGCGCGGCCGCGTCGATGCCGCTGCGGGCGGACGTCCTCGCCCGCTTCGGCTGAGCCGGGCCGGGCCATCCGGCCAGGAACGCCGCGCCGCGCCGCGCCGGTAGAATGCGCGCCATGCGCATCGGCCCCTACAGCATCGAACCCGGCGTGATCCTCGCCCCGATGGCCGGGGTCACCGACAAGCCGTTCCGCGTGCTGTGCAAGCAGCTGGGCGCGGGCCTGGCGATGTCGGAGATGACGACGTCGGATCCGCGCTTCTGGCAGACCGCCAAGTCGCTGCGGCGCATGGACCATGCCGGCGAACCCGACCCCGTCGGCGTGCAGATCGCCGGCACCGAGCCGGCGGTGCTCGCCGATGCCGCCCGCTACAACGTGGACCACGGCGCACAGCTCATCGACATCAACATGGGTTGCCCCGCGAAGAAGGTGTGCAACGCCTGGGCGGGCTCCGCACTGATGCGCGACGAAGCACTCGTCGCACGGATCCTGGAGGCGGTCGTCGCCGCCGTCGAGGTGCCGGTGACGCTGAAGATCCGCACGGGCTGGGATGCGGAACACCGCAACGCGCCGGCGATCGCGCGCATCGCCGAGGCGTCGGGCATCGCCGCGCTCGCTGTGCACGGGCGCAGCCGCGAGCAGCACTACGCCGGCGTCGCCGAATACGACACCGTCGCGGCGATCAAGGCGGAACTGCGCATCCCGGTGATCGCCAACGGCGACATCGACTCGCCGCTGAAGGCCGCGGAAGTGCTGCGCCGCACCGGCTGCGATGCGGTGATGGTCGGCCGCGCCGCGCAGGGGCGTCCGTGGATCTTCCGCGACATCGCGCACTACCTCGCGCACGGCGAACTCCTGCCGGAACCTTCGGCGGCCGAAGTCCGCGACATCCTGCTCGGCCACCTCGACGCATTGCACGCGTTCTCCGGCGAGGAAGTCGGCGTGCGCATCGCCCGCAAGCACCTGGGCTGGTACGCGAAGGACCGCCCCGAGAACCACGCGTTCCGCGCCGTCGTGAACCGCGCGCAGACCGCCGCCGAACAGGTGCGCCTGACGCGCCACTATTTCGACGCGCTCGCCGACGGCGTCGCGCCCGCGCTGCCCGCCGCCGCGTAGGACGCGCGCTGGGCATCGCGGCACCGCACGCCGCGCCCGTGGCCAGCGCGCATGGGCAACGCGCCTACTCGCGCTGCGCGGGTGCGCGCTCCGGTTTCTTCCCGACCTCCACCTTCACCGGGTCGCCGTCCCGCAGGCGCCGCGCGATCGCGCGCAACGCCTTGCGCATCTGCAAGCGTTCCACGTCGTACGGCGGATCGATCGCGCGCCACGCGTCGCCGTCCCGCCTCGCCACCGCGAACGAGAAGCTGTAGTCGGGCGGCGCGCCCATGCGGATGTCACTGAGCACCAGCGTGCCGTCGCGCACGTCCGCCTTCTGAAAGCCATAGTTGAACCATGCAAGGCGCCGCACCGCGGGAATGCCGGACGCGGCGCTCAACGCTGCCGTGTCCGAGGGATAAGACGCGAACGCCATCGGCGACGCGT
>DATJDY010000197.1:0-5232 GCA_035497155.1 Luteimonas sp. | reverse complement strand
GTTCGAAGGTGGCACGAATCGCTGCACTTGGCGCACCGCGCCCACAATGCACTGGTCTGGACATGCGAAGACTTGGTTGAGCAGGGCGCGACCCCCGAACGATTGCAATCGATGAAAGTGGCACTGACTCACGCTATGGGCCAAGAGACATATTGGGCGCGTGCCGACCGCTGGTAATCGCCGGAATGGTGCACGGCTCCGGTCGAATTCGCCTACCTCACGGGACTTGCCCGACGTTGAAGCAGGCCAGCGGCCAGTGGTTCGCGCTCCAACTGGCTGGGCGCGATGCCGGGATCATTATGAGTGCCTCGGAACGCTCCGAACTCTGTGCTAGCTGGGATTCGGATGGTTGCGGTCAGACTGGTACCGGTTCAGAACTGCCCGAACTATTTTGGCAACCTGTCCCAACTTTAATGTCACTACTCAGCGGAACGTCAGCAGCGCATTTCGAAGGAACCGGGTTGCGCCGGCACTTCCGGCCATCGCTGCGGCGCCTTTTCGACCTTCGAGACGTCGTAGCCCATGTCGCGCAGGCGGCGCAGCATGGCCGCGTAGTCGGCCTCGGGCAGCGTCGGGGTGCGTGCCATCAGCCAGGCGTAATCGCGCTTGTCCCGGGCGACGATCACCTGGCTGTAGTCGGGGGCGAGCCAGGCGACCAGGTACTGGAAGCGCAGGACGCCGAACAGGTGGACGCCCCATTCGCCATTGCCGCTTCGGGGCACGACCGACGCCACCGAGCGGATCTGCTTCACCGGTGCATCGAAGCCCCCGGGGCGGAACCGAAACGAGGTGCATACCGTCCCGTCCGCCTGCATCCGATAGGTTTCCACCGGGTTGTAGCCGTGGCGTTCGAACCTCGTCGGGATCGAGGCGATGACGTACCAGCGGCCCATGTAACGCTGCATGTCCACGTGCGCAACGGGCTTGATCTTTGCGGGCGTCGCGGCACCGCAGCCCGCGGCTCCGGCAAGCAAGGCGACGAGGAACATGTTCGGCCACCAGCGGCGCGCCCTCACGACGCACGCCCCAGCAGGTGGTGGACCACCATCCATTCGCGTCCCTGGTCGTGGCCGAAGAGTTCGGCGCAGGCCATCCAGAACATGCGCCAGCGCTGGTGCCACAACGGCGCCTGCGCGCCGTAGGTGCCGCGCAGCACGGCCATGGCTTCGTCGCGCCGTGCATCCTGGCGCTGCAGCCAGTGCTCGGCGGTGCGCTGGTAGTGGGTGCCGTCGACCAGCCAGCGGCGCTCGGGCACCAGCACGCCGGCGAACCAGTCGAGCGTATCCACCGACGGCATCATCCCGCCGGTGAAGAAGTGGCGGCCCATCCAGTTGTCGTCGCCCTCGGTCTCGAACGGATAGAGCAGCGTGCGGTGCGCGAAGGTGTGCGCGAACAGCTTGCCTCCCGGCCGCAGCCAGGCGTGGACGCGCTCCAGGAGCAGGCGCAGGTTGTGCATGTGCTCGAACATCTCGATGGACACGACGCGGTCGAAGGCTTGCGCCGGGAGTTCGAGCACGTTGATGTCGCGGGTGAGCACGCGCACGTTGGCGAACCCGCGGTCCCGGCACTGGGCTTCGATGTGCTCGCGCTGCCGGCTGGAGTTGGACACGGCGGTGATCGCGGAATGCGGGAACCGCTCGGCCATCCACAGCGTCAGCGAGCCCCAGCCGCAGCCGAGCTCCAGGATGTCCTGGCCGTTCGCCAGCCCGGCGCGCTCGCCGTAGAGCGACAGCATCGCTTCCTCGGCCTGGTCCAGGGTTTCGTCGCCGCGCGGGTAGTAGCACGAGGAATACTTCATGCGCGCGCCCAGGCACAGCGCGAAGAACGCCGGCGGCAGTTCGTAGTGCTGCGCATTCGCGGCGTCGGCGTGCACGGCCAGCGGGCCGCGCGAATACGCCGCGACGCGCTGCATGAAGCGTTCGGCCTCCGCTGCCGGCCCACCTTCGCGTTCCTGCCGGAGCCGCTGTGCGCACAGCCGACGGATGCCGCGACGCACCAGAGCGTCGGGAACGAGGCCACGCTCGGCCAGGCCGAGCAGGCCGGACGCGGGCGCGCCCGGTGCGCGTTCGGCGCGCGGGATTGCGTTCATGCGGACTCCTTTCGGGGAAACCAGGGGAAGAACATCGGCGTGCGGCGCTGGTATCGGCGATAGGCCTCGCCACGGGAGCGCAACGACTGCGCCTCGGTGTGCGGCACGCCGCTGATCCACCGCAGGAACACGTACATCACCAGCGGTCCCGACCACGCGAGCCACCACAGCGGGGAGCCGACGGCGAGCGCGGCGTAGGCGAACCAGTGCAGCCATTCGAAGAAGTAGTTCGGGTGGCGCGACCAGGCCCACAGGCCGCGATCCATGACCTTGCCGCGATTGCCGGCATCGGCACGGAAGCGCGCGAGCTGGCGATCGGCCACGAATTCGCCGCGGACCGCGACGCACCAGGTCGCCACGCCGGCGAGCATCCACGCGTCCGACGGCGCAGGGTTGGCCGCCACCGCCGCGAACGGCAGCGCGAACAGCGCCACCAGCAGGGCCTGGAACTGGAAGAACAGGAAGAACTTAAGCTGGTTGCCATGCCAGTGCGCGCGCAACTGGCGGTAGCGCCCGTCCTCGTCCTCGCTGCGCACGCGCCGCCACAAGTGCAGCGCCAGGCGCATCCCCCACGCACCGCCGAGCAGCGCCAGCAGCGCGCGCAACCACGGGTCGCCGCCGCCGAGCGCGGCGAGCAGCACGGCGCTGCCACCGACGCCCGCGGCCCAGATCGCATCGACGATGCCGGCATTGGCGTGGCGCCGCTGCCACGCCCAACCCGCGGCCATCGCGAGCGCCGCGCAGGCCCACGCCAGCAAGAGCGACGGGGCGGCGTTCATGGCGCCGGCCTCGCGATCGTCGCCAGCACGGGCAAGGCGAGCGCCCACGCGCCGGCAAGCGCGAGCAGCGTCGGCCATGATGGCGCGGCGAACACCACCGCCTGCCATCCCTGCGCGGCGCCGAGGTAAGCCAGCGGCGCGCCGATCGCACCGAAGGCCGCCGCGAGCCAGCGCCTGCGCTGCAGGAACGCGAGCGAGCATTGCAGCGTCGCCGCGAATGCGAGCCAAAGGCCGAGGATCCAGAGCGGCGCGCCGCCCGCGGGCAGCGCCGGCACCGCGGCGGCGTAACGCAGCATGCCGCCGAGCGCCAGCGCGCCGTCCACGATCGCGCCGACGGGCAAGGCGAGCGCGAGCAACACGAACATGCGGCGACGGTCGTTCGCGAGCGCCAGTTGCCATGCCGCGAACGCGAGCGCCGCAAGCACGCCCGGCCACCACAGGCCGCGTCCCGCCGCGATCACGGTGATGAACCAGGTCGCCTGGTAACCGAGCAGGTTGCCCCACCAGCGAAGGTCCATGGGCTCATCCATCGACGCGATCGCCGCGATCCGCAAGCGCCTGGTGCCCGCCGCGATAGCCCGGCCGCGCCAGCAGCAACTGCGACACGCCGATGGCGCGTTCGCGGAAAGCGCCTTCGCAATACGCCAGGTAGAACTCCCACAGGCGCAGGAAGGCATCGTCGAAGCCCTGTTCCCGCACCTGCGGGAGCCGCGACAGGAAGCGTTCGCGCCACGCCTGCAGCGTGCGCGCATACGACAGCCCGAAGTCCTCCTGGTGCAGCAATGCCAGGTCGCAGGCGCGCGATTTCGCCGCAAGCAGCGCGGCGAGCGACGGGATGAAGCTGCCCGGGAAGACGTGGCGCTTGATGAAGTCGACCGAGCGCAGCGCCCTTTCGTAGCGGTGGTCCTCGATCGTGATCGCCTGCACCAGCGCCAGGCCGTCCGGCTCGAGCAAGGCGCCGAGCCGGCCGAACCAGGTCTCCAGGTATTGCGCGCCGATCGCCTCGACCATCTCGATCGACACCAGCTTGTCGTACCGGCCCTCGAGCTCGCGATAGTCCTGCAGCAGGACCGTCACGCGGTCGCCGAGCCCCGCTTCCGCCACGCGTCGGGTGGCGAGCGCATGCTGCTCGCGCGAGATCGTGGTCGTCGTGACGTGGCAGCCGTGATGGCGCGCCGCATGCAGCGCGAACCCGCCCCAGCCGGTCCCGATTTCGACGACGCGGTCGCCCGGCGCCAGACGCAACTTGGCGCAGATGCGCTCGAGCTTGCGGAAAGAGGCCGCTTCCAGCGTGTCGGACGGGTCGTCCTTCCACAACGCCGACGAATACATCAGGTCGGGCGACAGGAAGAGGCCAAAGAACTCGTTGCCGAGATCGTAGTGCGCGGCGATGTTGCGCCGGCTTCCTGCGAGGGTATTGCGGCGCAGCGCGTGCCAGCCGCGCAACGCCAGCGCGCCCAGGCTCGCGAACCCGGATTCCATGCGGTCGAGCTCGGCGCGGTTGCGCACCAGCAGCTGCACGAGGGCTACAAGATCGTCGCAGCGCCAGTCGCCGTCGATCCAGCTCTGGCCGGCGCCCACGCTGCCGTTGCCGGCGAGCGAGCGCCAGAAGCGCGGATCGAGCACGCGGATCATCGCGTGCACGCCCTGCGCTGCGCCGGGATCACCGAGGACCGCGCGCCCGCATGCGTCGTCGATCACCAGGCTTCCGCCTTGCAGTCGCGCCAGTTGCGCGAGCAGTCGCCGCCGCAGGAAGCGGTCGAGCGGGTTCGGGATGGCGACGTCGTCGTCGAGGGTCATGGAGGCCAGCTGGTTCATGGGGAGTCGCTCATCGTGGGTCGCTCATCGGCGGCCGCGAGGGGAACGGGATGCGCATGGACCGGCACGCGCTTGAGCCAGAGCCGCAAGGCCTGCCAGTGGATTGCGCCGACGACCTGCGCCGTCATCAGCGGATAGCGCCAGAGCACGCGCGCGAGCGAGGCGCCGTCCAGCGGCCGCCGGCGCAACGCGAGCGTCGCGTCGAATTCGCGCTGCTCGCCCGCGAAGACGTCCATGTGCACGTGGAGGTCCGGCCCGGGCACGGTGAAGCGCCAGGCGTAGCGGCGATCCATCGCCATGAACGGGGAGACGTGGAAGGCCTTGGCGAAGTCCCAGGCCAGCGCGCGACCGGTGCGCGTCGCGCCGTCCACCGGCAATACATAGGCGTGCCGCTCCTTCCATGGCGTGTTGGTGATTTCCGCCACGATCGCCTCGAGCCGTTCCCCGTCTTCGGCGTAGCAGTAGTAGAAGCTGACCGGATTGAAGACGAAGCCGCCGTACCGCAGGTGGGTGAGCAGGCGGACGGGGCCGCGCGGGCGCGCGCCG
>DATJDY010000196.1:0-4786 GCA_035497155.1 Luteimonas sp. | reverse complement strand
CAGCCTGCAATGGCGATCAACAGCATCGGGATCATGATTTTCGCCTGCATGGCGGCTCCTCCTCGGGCGTCGCGCGACCATAGTCGCGGCGATGTCAGGATGCGGTGAGCGCCGCAGCCTCCAGCCCCGCCAGCTCCTCCGCATCGAAGCCGGCGGCCAGTCGCGCGTCCGTGTTGAACGGGCCGTGCAGCACCCCACCCGCGTATTCGCGCAGCAGCGCGTGGAAGCGCACGGCGGGTTCGATGCCGGCGCGTTCGCAATGCCAGCGGTACCAGCGCGAGCCGGCGGCCACGTGCGCGACTTCCTCGCGCAGGATGGTGTCGAGGATCGCGACGGTCGCCTCGTCGCCGAGCTGGCGCAGCTTCACGATCATGCCGGGGGTCACGTCGAGCCCGCGCGCCTCGAGCACGCGCGGCACCAGCGCCATGCGCGCGAGGCCGTCGTGCGCGGTCTTTTCCGCCATCTCCCACAGGCCGTTGTGCGCGTCGAAATCGCCGTATTCGTGGCCGTGCTCGCGCAGGCGCGCGCGCAGCAAGCCGAAGTGGCGCGCCTCGTCGGCGGCAACGCCGACCCAGTCGGCGTAGTACGCCGGCGGCATGCCGCGGAACCGGTACACCGCGTCCCAGGCCAGGTCGATCGCGTTGAACTCGATGTGGGCAACGGCGTGGATGAAGGCCGCGCGCCCTCCCGCGCTGCCGAAGCCGCGGCGCGGCAATTCGCGGGGCGGCACCAGGCGCGGACGCGGCGGGCGCCCGGGCATCGCGATCGGCAACGGTGGCGGCGCATCGACCGGAACGTCGAGCGATCCGTGCGCGAACGCATCGGCCGCGGCGAACGTGGCGTCCAGCTTGGCCTCGGGCGTGCCCGCGTCCAGGCAGGCGCGCGCGGCGTCAAACAACGACTGCAAGCGAGTGTCCCTGGCGCGTTGCGATGCGCTGCCGCTGCGCCGCGAGCGGGTTCATCGCGGCGCGGCGCGACGCGACTTCTTGGCTTCGTCGGAACGCAACTGGCGGATGCGCTCGAAATAGCCGGGCTCCACGCCGGTGACGTAGTCGCCGTCGAAGCAGGAAGAATCGAATCCCGTCACCTTGCCCTTGGGCCCGGTGACCGCTTCTTCGAGGTCCGCGAGGTCCTGGTAGATGAGCCAGTCGACGCCGAGCAGCGCCTGCACTTCTTCCTCGGTGCGGCCGTGCGCAACCAGCTCCTCCGGCGAGGGCATGTCGATGCCGTATACGTTCGGGAAGCGCACCGGCGGCGCCGCGGACGCCAGGTACACCTTGCGCGCGCCGGCGTCGCGCGCCATCTGCACGATCTGCCTCGACGTGGTGCCGCGCACGATCGAATCGTCCACCAGCAGCACCACCCGGTCCTTGAACTCGAGCGGGATGGTGTTGAGCTTGCGTCGCACCGACTTCGCGCGCTCGCCCTGCCCCGGCATGATGAAGGTGCGGCCGACATAACGGTTCTTGACGAAGCCCTCGCGGTACTTCAGGCCGAGCACGTTCGCGATTTCCATCGCCGAATCGCGCGACGTATCGGGGATCGGGATCACCACGTCGATGTCGTGGTCCGGGCGCAGGCGCTGGATCTTCTCGCCGAGCTTCACGCCCATGCGCATCCGCGCCTTGTGCACCGAGATGTCGTCCATCATCGAGTCCGGGCGCGCGAAATACACGAACTCGAAGATGCAGGGCGCATGCTTCTGCGGCGCCGCGCACTGGCGCGCATGCAGTTCGCCGCGGGCGGTGATGACGACCGCCTCGCCGGGCGCGACGTCGCGCAGCCGCTCGAAGCCGAGGATGTCGAGCGCCACCGATTCGGACGCGACCGCATATTCGTCGCCGCCGCTGCCCTTGCGCACGCCCAGCACCAGCGGCCGGATCCCGTTGGGGTCGCGGAAAGCGACCAGCCCCAGGCCGAGCACCATCGTCACCACCGCATACCCCCCGCGCGCGCGGCGGTTCACGCCCTCGACCGCGCGGAATGCGGCTTCCGGCGTCAGCGCCTTCTGCGTGTCCAGCTCGTGCGCGAACACGTTCAGCAGCACTTCCGAATCCGACTCGGTGTTGACGTTGCGGCGATCCTGCTCGAACACCTCGCGGCGCAGCGCATCCGTGTTGACGAGGTTGCCGTTGTGCGCCAGCGCGATGCCGTAGGGCGAGTTGACGTAGAACGGCTGGGCTTCGTCGTTGCCTTCGCTGCCGGCGGTCGGATAGCGGCAATGGGCGATGCCGAACCGGCCTTCGAGCAGCCGCATCGACGTCGTGTCGAACACGTCGCGGGCCAGGCCGTTGCCCTTGTGCACGCGCAGGTGCGCGCCGTCGGCGGTAGCGATGCCGGCCGCGTCCTGCCCGCGGTGCTGCAGCACGGTCAGGCCGTCGTAGAGCTCGGGCGCGACGTCCTGGTTGGCGACGATGCCGATGATGCCGCACATGCGTGGAACTCCGTGGGCCCGTCAGGCGCCCGGTTGCGGCAACGCGAGCGCGTCGCCGGGAACGATGGAATGGTTGCGCGAAGGCCCGAAATCAACCCGCCGCGCCGCCCACGGCGGCAACAGGCCGCGCAACAGTTGCGCGCCCGGCAGCAGGACCGGCACCACCTGCGAATCGCGCCAGCCCGGCTCGCGCGGCATGGCGGTGAACCCCATCAGCAGCACCAGCAGGCAGGCGACGAAGCCGCCGCGCACCGCGCCCAGCGCGAACCCGAGCGCGCGATCGACGCCGGACAGCCCGACGGCGTGCACGAGCTTGCGCACGACCCAGCCGACGACCCCGACGACCAGCAGCACGCACAGGAAACTCAATCCGTAGCCGGCGAACAGTTGCCCCGCGCTCGGGCTGCCGTGGCCGCCGGCCAGCAGCAGCGCGATGCGCGCGCCGAAGTGGAACGACGCCCAGCCCGCAAGCACCCACGCCACCAGCGACACCACCACGCCGACGAAACCCCGCATCAGCCCGAACAGCATCGAGAGCCCGATCACCGCCAGCAGCACGAGGTCGGTGGCGGTCATCGTGGCCTCAAGGATGCGGTCGGACCGCGCCGGCGACGCCGAGCTTCGCCTGCGCCTGCGCCTGCAGGCGCTCGGCGTCGGCGCGCGTCGCGACCGGGCCGAGGCGCACGCGGGTCAGCGCGCCCTTGTCGGTGTTGACCGTTTCGACGAAGGCACTGAAGCCCGCGGCGCGCGCGCGGTCACGCAGCGCGGCGGCATCGGCCGGCTTGCTGAACGCGGCGAGCTGCACCGCGAAGCCCGTGCCCGCGGCGGCGGGTTTCGATGCTGGTGCCGCGGCGACGGGTTTCGGCGCCGGGCCCACGGGGTTAGGGGCCGTCGCGACCGGCTTTGGCGAAGCGGCCGGCGTCGAGGGTTTCGCGACCGCCGCTGGCGCCTTCGGCGCTTCGGTCGGGATCGGGGCCGCCATTGCCGGCACGGTCTCGGCGACGGGCGCGGCCACCGCCTGCGTCGCCGCGTCGAGGACCACGACCTGCAGGCTGCCGCGTCCGCCGGCCTGGCTCGCGCGCAACCGCGCCGATTCGGCGTCGGGTCGTGTCGCGAACGGGCCGATGCGCACGCGCTGCACGGCCTGCCCCTGCGCGTTGGTCGCGGCTTCGCGGTAGCCCGGCAGGTGCGAGGCGCGCAGCGACGCGACCGCGGCGTCGGCCAGCGCTGCGCTGGCGAAGTCGCCGAACTCGACCGCGTAGTCGCCGGCCGCGCTTGCGGCCGGATACATGTCGCCGCTGTCGGCGGGCTGCGAGGCATCCGTCGACGGCGTCGCCGCGGTGCCGGGCGCCGGCATGCCGAGCGCGCCACCGGCCGGCGTGGCGCCGGGCTCGACGAGCGGGAGGTCCTGGGTATCGAAGTCGCCCTTCGGCGCATCGGGCACCGAGAGCGGGATGCTGGAGGCGCCGCTGTCGGGCGCAGGCCCCTGCACCAGCATCGGCAGGAAGATCACGGCCAGCGCCACCAGGACGCCGGCGCCGACGAGGCGCTGTTTCAGTGCAGGTTCCATCGGCGCTCGGGGCTTGCGGAAGGCGCGCGAATTATACCGCCAGCCCCTGAATCGCCGCCGCCGCGGTGTGGAACGAGCCGAATACCAGCACCCGGTCGCCCGGTGCGGCTTCGCGCAGCGCGGCCGCCAGCGCGGCCCGGACGGTCCGGTGGCGCGTGCCATCGGCCGCCGGCGACCCGGTCAGGCGTGCAGCGAAGGCCTCGACGCCGAGGCCGCGCGGCCCCGCTTCTTCCAGTCCGGCCAGGTGCCAGGCATCGACCAGGCCGTCCAGTGCGCTGGCGACGCCCGCGGCATCCTTGTCGCCGAGCGCGGCGAAGACCGCGAGCGTCCGGCCGGGGGTGGCATCGCCGCGCAGCCAGCGCGCGAGTTCGCGCGCGGCCTGCGGGTTGTGGCCCACGTCGACCAGCACCGCCACGCCTTCGCGTTCGAAGCGCTGCAGGCGGCCCGGGATGCGCGCCTGCGCGATGCCCTGCGCGATCGCGGATTCCGGCGGCGGCATGCGCAGCGCGCGCATCGCGGCGATCGCGGTCGCGGCATTGCGCAGCTGTACCGGCGCGGCAAGCGCGGGCAGCGGCAACTCGTAGCGCTTGCCGACTTCGCGCCATTCCCAGCGCGCGCCTTCGTTCGCCGTGCCCTCCGTGGTGAAGAAGAAATCGCAGTTGGCGCGCACCGCCGATGCGCCGATCGCGTAGGCGTGGCGCAGCACGCTCGCCGGCGGGTCGTCGTCGCCGAGCACCAGCGGCTTCCACGGCCGCGCGATGCCCGCCTTCTCGAAGCCGATG
>DATJDY010000195.1:0-5968 GCA_035497155.1 Luteimonas sp. | reverse complement strand
GAAACCGGGGCCGGCGATCTCGACCGCGGCGATCGCGTCGCTCGGCGGCAGTGCCGCGACGAGCGCCTGCGCCAGTGCGCGCGGGTTCGACTTCGCCGGCTTCGCCAGCAGCATGGCGACGTTGCAGGAGAAGTCGCCGTGACTGCGGTCCTTCGGGCGCTCGATCACGAAGTCCGGCGTCGCGAGGTCGGCGGGCAGCATGCCCTGCGCGCGCAGCGTGGCGATGCCCTGTTCTACGAGTTGGCGGACCAGGGCGCGGAGCGTGGTTTTCACGGGATCGATACGATTTCCAACGAAACAGCATTGTAGCGGGCGAGGGGCGAAGAGCGGGGAATGGGGAAGAGGGAAGAGGGACGCGCGGAATCCCTGCGCCCCTCTTCCCCGTTCCCCGTTCCCCGCCTCTCCCTCACACCCAGCCGCGGGCCGCCAGCGACACCGGCGGGCCGTCGCCGATCACGAAGTGGTCGAGCAGGCGGATGTCGACCAGGGCGAGGGCCTGCTTCAGGCGCGCGGTGACCGCGCGGTCCGCGGCGCTGGGCTCGGCGTTGCCGGAGGGATGGTTGTGGCCGACGATCACGGCCGCCGCGTTGCAGGCCAGGGCGCGCCGCACCACTTCGCGCGGATGCACCTCGGCGCCGTCGACGGTGCCGCGGAACAGTTCCTCGAACGCGAGCGAGCGGTGGCGCGTGTCCAGGAACAGCGCGGCGAAGACTTCGCAGGGCTGGGCGCGCAGCCGCTGTGCGAAGTAGCGCCCGGCCGCGCCGGGATCGGTCAGCGCCTCGCCGCGCTGCAGGCCGGCGGCGAGGTAGCGGTCGCACAACTCCAGTGCCGCGGCGAGCTGGCAGGCGCGTGCCGGACCGAGGCCGGGCAGAGCGGCGAGATCGCCGGGGCTGCGCTCGAGCAGCGCCCGCAGCGGGCCGTGCTCGGCGAGCAGGGCGCGGGCGGTGGCCACGGCGTCCTGGCCGCGCAGCCCGGAGCCGAGGAAGATCGCCAGCAGTTCGGCGTCGGACAGGACGGTCGCGCCACGGGCGACCATCTTTTCTCGGGGACGTTCGCTCGGTGGCCAGTCGCGGATCTGCATGGGCCCATTCCAGCAGCCGTCGCGGCTGCGTGCAGTCGGGGAAGGGAGGGCATCGGGTAAGCTGGAAGCCGGTTTGGATGTAAGGAAACTTCGGGCCATGGCCACCACGGCTTCCAGGGCTGCGAACGGCGCACTGGCGGGGCGCCGCGTGCTGCTGTGCGTGACCGGCGGCATCGCCGCGTACAAGGCGGTCGAGCTGGCGCGCCGCCTCGGCGATGCCGGCGCCGAAGTGCAGGTCGCGATGACCGAGGCCGCGACGCGCTTCGTCGGCGCGCAGACCTTCCAGGCGGTCACCCATCGCCCGGTGCGCACGTCGCTGTGGGATGCGTCGGCCGAAGCCGCGATGGGCCACCTCGAACTCGCGCGCTGGGCGCAGCAGGTGATCGTCGCGCCGGCGACCGCCGACGCGATCGCGAAGCTCGCGCACGGTTTCGCCGACGACCTCGTCGCCACGCTGTGCCTGGCCACCGAAGCGCCGATCGCGATCGCGCCGGCGATGAACCACCGCATGTGGCTGCATCCCGCGACGCAGGCCAATGTCGCCGTGTTGCGCGGGCGCGGCGCGCTTGTGATCGGCCCCGACGACGGCCCGCTCGCGGAGGGCGAATCCGGCCCCGGCCGGCTCAGCGAACCCGAGGCGATCGTCGCCGCGCTCGCCGCCGGCGCCGCCGGCGTGACCGGCCTCGGCGCGTGAACGACGCAGCACCGCTCGCCGGCCGCCGCGTCGTCGTGAGCGCCGGCCCGACCTACGAGGACATCGATCCGGTGCGCTACATCGGCAACCGCAGCAGCGGCAAGATGGGCTTCGCGATCGCGGAAGCCGCCGCGCGCGCAGGCGCCGACGTCGCGCTGATCGCCGGCCCCGTGCACCTGCAGACGCCGCCCGGCGTGCATCGCGAAGACGTGCGCAGTGCAGCGCAACTGCGCGAAGCCGTGCTCGCCGCGTTGCCGGCCGACGCGTACGTCGCCGCCGCCGCCGTCGCCGACTGGACGCCGCGCGCCGTCGCCGCACGCAAGCTCAAGAAGCGCGACGGCCAGGACACCCTCAGCATCGAACTCGAGCGTACGCCCGACGTGCTCGCCGAAGTCGCCGCGCACGCAACGCTGCGGCCTCGCCTCGTCGTGGGTTTCGCCGCCGAGACCGAGGACCTCGAAGCCAACGCTCGCATCAAGCTCGAACGCAAGCGCGTGGACCTCGTCGCCGCGAACCTCGTCGGCGCCCCCGGCACCGGTTTCGAATCCGAAGACAACGCACTTGCCGTGTTCGGGCGCGATGGTTCCATCCTGCGGCTCGGCCCCGCGCCCAAGCGCGAACTCGCCGACGCCCTCGTCCAGCTGATCGCGGAGCGCCTCGCCTGATGCAACCGATGCAACGCACCCTGCAGGTGAAAATCCTCGACCCGCGCTGGGGCGCCGAATGGCCGCTGCCGGCCTACGGCACGGCCGCCAGCGCCGCGCTCGACCTGCGCGCCGCGCTCGAAAAGCCGCTGGTGCTTGCGCCCGGCGACGCCGCCCTCGTGCCGTCGGGACTGGCGATCCACCTCGCCGATCCGGGGCTATGCGCGCTGGTGCTGCCGCGTTCCGGGCTCGGACACCGCCACGGCATCGTGATGGGCAACGGCACCGGCCTGATCGACGCCGACTACCAGGGCCCGTTGCTGATCAGCACCTGGAACCGCGGCACGGCGCCCTTCACGATCGAGCCGGGCGACCGCATCGCCCAGCTGCTGGTGCTGCCGATCGTGCGCGCCGCGCTCGAGGTGGTGGATACTTTCGAGGAAAGCGGGCGCGGTGCCGGCGGCTTCGGCCACACCGGCGTGCGCTGATCCGGAATGCAAGGCGGGGAGACGCCATGAACGAGAAACGACTGCGCCTGTCGGCCGCGCGCCTGCGGCCCCTGGTGCCGCTGGCCGCGATCGCGCTGGTGGCCATCGCCGCCTGGATCGCGTGGACCGGCTGGGAGCAGATGCGCGATGCGCAGCGCGGCAAGGCGCTGCAGCAGTCCCGCGACCTGGTTTCGCAGGCCACCATGCGCTCGCTCGCGCAGCAGCAGTCGCGGCTGCAGGAGCGGCTCGCGCTGCCCGCCGTGCAGGCGGCGCTGGCCGCGGGCGACTTCACGGCCGCCGCCGCGGCCGTGCGCGGCGACTGGCCGCGGCTGGAACGCGTGGACTTCCTGCCGCCGGACCTCGCGACGGCCTACGCCGGCCTGCCGAAGTCCGGCTTCGGCAAGCTCGACGCGGCCGAAGCGGCGCTGTCGGCGGGCGGCCCCGTCGCGCGCATCGTCCGCGACGACGGCGTGCGGCTCGTCATCGCCGCCCCCGCGCGCGTCGACGGCCGCATCGTCGGCGTCGCGCAGGCGCGGCTGCCGGTGGGCGTGGCGACCACCGCGCTCGAGACCGCCAACGTCGCCGGCGACACCTATCTCGCGCTGCGCCAGGGCAGCTACACGGTCGCGCAGCGTGGCGACGTCGGCCTGACCGATGTCGCGGAAGTGCTCGCGGTGCCGGTGAAGGTGAAGGGCGGCGACCTGCGCGTCGCCGCGGGCCTGCCCGACGAAGCGACGGGCGCGTTCGGCCTCGCTGCGATGGCATCGTTCATCGCGGCCGGCGTGCTGCTGCTGCTCGCGATCGCGGCGATGGTGATGCTGCGGCGCGGTTTCGGCCGCGATGCGAACGCGCCGGCCAGCCACGACGAGGATGCGCCGATGCTGGCCGAAGCGCTGGAACGCGGCCTGCCCGACAACCCCGCGACGCCCGGCGATGCCGCGGTGGCCGATGGCGGTTCCGCGGGTGGCGGCGTGCTCCCGGGCGGTGCCATCGCCGGCACCGCGGTCGCCAGTGGCGCCGCCGCGCCGCTGCCGGTGGATCCGGGCATCTTCCGCGCGTACGACATCCGCGGCGTCATCGGCAAGACACTCGACATCGGCGTCGCCGAAGCGATCGGCCGCGCCGTCGGCTCGGTGATGCAGGAGCAGGGCTGCGCGGACATCGTCGTCGGCCGCGACGGGCGGCTCTCGGGCCCCGACATGGTCGCCGGGCTCATCGCCGGCCTGCGCAAGGCCGGTCGCAACGTCATCGACATCGGCGTGGTCCCGACGCCGGTGGTGTACTTCGGCACCTACCACCTGCACACCGGTTGCGGCATCGCCGTCACCGGCAGCCACAACCCGCCGGACTACAACGGCTTCAAGATCATGGTCGGCGGCACCACGCTGTCGGGCGACGCGATCACCGCGCTGTACGAGCGCATCGCCGGCAACCGCCTGTTCGCGGCCGACGCGCTGGGCAACCTGTCCGAGCGCGACATCGGCAACGACTACGTGAACCGCATCGCCTCCGACGTGCAGCTCGACCGCCCGGTCAAGGTGATCGTCGACGCGGGCAACGGCGTCGCCGGCGACCTCGGCCCGCGCGTGCTCGAGGCGATCGGCGCGAAGGTCGAGCGGCTGTACTGCGAGATCGACGGCACGTTCCCCAACCACCATCCGGACCCGAGCGAGCCGCACAACCTCGCCGACCTGGTGAAGCAGGTGCAGGCCGGCGACGCCGAGCTCGGCATCGCCTTCGACGGCGACGGCGACCGCCTCGGCGTGGTCACGCGCGACGGGCACGTCGTGTTCCCGGACCGCCTGCTGATGCTGTTCGCGGCCGACGTGCTCGATCGCAATCCCGGCGCGGTGGTGGTGTACGACGTGAAATGCAGCGGCCGCCTGCAGGGCCACATCCTGCGCCACGGCGGCAGCCCGCTGATGTGGAAGACCGGGCATTCGCTGATCAAGTCGAAGATGCGCGAGGTCGAAGCGGAACTTGCGGGCGAGATGAGCGGCCACTTCTTCTTCGCCGAGCGCTGGTATGGCTTCGACGACGGCATCTACGCGGCGGCGCGCCTGCTCGAGATCCTGGCGATGGGCCAGGGCACGCCGAGCGCGCAGCTCGATGCGCTGCCCGACGGCGTGTCGACGCCCGAGATCAAGGTGGATGCGCCCGAGGGCAACCCGCACGCGTTCGTCGAGCGCTTCCGCGAGGCCGCGGTGTTCGATGGCGCGCGCGCCTCGACCATCGACGGGCTGCGCGCGGACTGGCCGGATGGCTGGGGCCTGGTACGCGCGTCCAACACCACGCCGGTGCTGGTGATGCGCTTCGATGCGGATTCGCAGGAAGCGCTGCAGCGCATCCAGTCCGCGTTCCGCGACCAGCTGCTGGCGCTGGATCGCGGCTTGAAGCTTCCGTTCTAGCGGCCGCTCAGGGCTGTTTCGGCGGCGCCGCGGGCGACGGTGACGTGGGCGCCGCGGCTGGCGTGGCGCTGACCGGGGCTTCGCCCTTCATGGCGCGATAGCGGTCCACGGCCGCTGCGAGTTCGCCGTCGAGGGCCACGCGCTCGGCACGCTGTCCGGCGGTGATGCGCAGCTGCTTCTCCAGGTCGGCATGCTGGCCGCGCACGCTCTTGAGCAGCGCCGGCGGAATCGGCTTGCGCGACAGTTCCAGCGCGTTGGCCTGGTCGAGCAGCGAGACGAGGCTGCGGCGCAGGTTCGCTTCCGACATCGCCGAGCCCTTGAGCGCGTCGTCGAGCAGGCTGGTGCGCTCGCCGAAGGATTTGCGCAGGTCGGCCTCGGTCGCGTACGACGCGACCATCGCCAGGTCATGGCGCTTGTCGCTGGCGGCGGCCGCGGCACTGTCGGCGGCCTGGCGCTCGGCTTGCGCCGCCGCGGCCCGTTCCGCCGCGGTCAGCGTGCGCCCGACCTCGCGCGTCGTGGCGCCGCTGCGCGCGTTGATCTCGGTGCGGGCCAGGTCGGTCGCACCCGGCGGCAGGGCGTCGCCACAGGTGCGCACGCCGTTTTCGTTCCAGCAATACAGTTTCTTGCCCTTCTGCTGCGCGCCGGCGCCGGCG
>DATJDY010000194.1:0-2988 GCA_035497155.1 Luteimonas sp. | reverse complement strand
AGGGCGAGACGCGCGATTCGCTGGGCCGCGACGCGTTCATCGGGCGCGTGTGGGAATGGAAGCAGCACTCGGGCGACACGATCGAACGGCAGATGCGCCGCCTCGGCACGTCGGCGGACTGGTCGCGCAGCGTGTTCACGATGGACCCGATGGCCGCCGAGGCGGTGGTCGAGGCCTTCGTGCGCCTGCACGACGAAGGCCTGGTCTATCGCGGCCAGCGCCTGGTGAACTGGGATCCGGTGCTGAAGACCGCGATTTCCGACCTCGAAGTCGTGAACGAGGAGGAGGACGGCCACCTGTGGTCGATCTCGTACCCGCTTGTCGACGGCGGGCTGGCCGACGGCAGCGGCGCGCTCACCGTCGCGACCACGCGCCCGGAAACGATGCTCGGCGACACCGCGGTGATGGTGCACCCCGAAGACGAGCGCTACGCGCACCTCGTCGGCAAGACCGTGCGCCTGCCGTTGTCCGATCGCGAGATCCCGATCATCGCCGACGCCTACGTCGACCGCGAGTTCGGCACCGGCGTGGTCAAGGTCACGCCCGCGCACGACTTCAACGACTACCAGGTCGGCCAGCGCCATGCGCTGCCGATGATCAACATCCTCACGCCCGACGCGAAGATCAACGACAACGCGCCGGCGAAATACCGCGGGCTCGACCGCTACGACGCGCGCAAGGCGGTGCTCGCCGACCTGGAGGCCGCCGGCCTGCTGGTCGAGGCGAAGGCGCACAAGCTGCAGGTTCCGCGCGGCGACCGCACCGGCCAGGTGATCGAGCCCTACCTGACGGACCAGTGGTTCGTGAAGATGGACGGGCTGGCGAAGCGCGGCATGGAACTCGTCGACAGTGGCGAAGTGAAGTTCGTGCCCGCGAACTGGGTGAACACCTACCGCCACTGGATGGAGAACATCCAGGACTGGTGCATCAGCCGCCAGCTCTGGTGGGGCCATCGCATCCCGGCGTGGTACGACGAGGCGGGGAACATCTACGTCGGCCGCGACGAGGCCGAAGTGCGCGCGAAGCACGGCTTCGGCGCCGATGTCGCGCTGCGCCAGGACAACGACGTGCTCGAGACCTGGTTCAGCTCGCAGCTGTGGCCGATCAGCACCATGGGCTGGCCGGACCCGGCACGCATGGCCGAGCGCGGCTTCGACCGCTACGTGCCGTCGAGCGTGCTGGTCACCGGCTTCGACATCATCTTCTTCTGGGTCGCGCGCATGATCATGGCGACCGACCACCTCGCCGGCCGCGTGCCGTTCCGCGACGTGTACATCACCGGCCTGGTGCGCGATGCGCACGGGCAGAAGATGTCGAAGTCGAAGGGCAACGTGCTCGATCCGCTCGACCTGATCGACGGCATCACCCTGGACGCGCTGGTCGCCAAGCGCACCACAGGGCTGATGAAGCCGACGGACGCGCCGAAGATCGAGAAGGCCACGCGCAAGGAGTTCCCGGACGGCATCCCGGCCTTCGGCGCCGACGCGCTGCGCTTCACCATCGCCGCGCTCGCCGGCCACGGCCGCGACATCAAGTTCGACCTCGGCCGCGCCGACGGCTACCGCAATTTCTGCAACAAGCTGTGGAACGCCACGCGCTTCGCGCTGATGAACGTCGGCGAAGACGCGCAGTTCTCCGGCGCGCCGCAACCGCGCACCGACGCGGAGAAGTGGATCCTCGCCGAACTCGACCGCACCTGCGCCGCGGCCGCGACGCACTTCGCCGACTACCGCTTCGACCTGCTCGCGCAGGCGCTGTACGAATTCGCGTGGAACCAGTTCTGCGACTGGTTCCTCGAACTCGCCAAGCCCGCGTTGCAGGCCGGCCAGGATGGCGACGGCGACGCCGCGGACGCCGACAGCACCCGCCACACCCTGCTGTACGTGCTCGATGCGCTGCTGCGCCTGCTGCATCCGCTGGCGCCCTTCGTCACCGAGGAACTGTGGCAGGCGGTCGCGCCGAAGCTCGGCAAGTCCGGCAGCATCATGGTCCAGCCCTATCCGCAGGCCGGCGACATCGACGCGGCGCACTTTGCCGGCGCCGCCGCCGACATCGAATGGCTGAAGGAAACGATCTCCGCGCTGCGCCGCATCCGCAGCGAACTCGGCGTGTCGCCGGCGAAGCAGGTGTCGCTGCTGTTCCGCGGCGGCAACGCCGCCGATGCCGCGCGCATCGCGCGCTTCGACGCGCAGCTGCGCTTCCTGTGCCGCCTCGAGCGCATCGATGCCCTCGCCGGCGAGCCGCCCGCCGCCGCGCCGGCCGTGGTCGGCGAGCTGCAATTGTTCGTGCCGCTGGAAGGCCTGGTCGACCTCGGCGCCGAGCGCGCGCGCCTGGACAAGGAGATCGCCAAGGTCGCCGCCGAGAAGGACAAGAGCGAAGCCAAGCTCGCGAAGTTCGGCGCGAACGTGCCGCCGGCCGTGGTCGAACAGGAACGCCAGCGCCTCGCCGACTGGGCCTCGCGCCTCGCCGCGCTCTCCGCGCAGCGCGCCCGCCTCTAGCGCGCGAGCGGGTCCGAGCCCGGGCGCGCGATCGCCCAGGCATCGACGCGGAACAGCTTCGCCGCCGCGACGAAGCCGAGCATGCCGATGAGCGCGCCGCCGACCACGTCGGACGGATAGTGGGCGAGCTCGACCACGCGCTGCAGCGAAACGACCAGCGCGAGCGCGAACCACGCATGGCGCGCGCGTGGATAGAGCAGCGCCAGGCAGGCCGCCAGCGCGAACACCTGCGTCGCATGCCCGGACGGGAAGCACAGGTTCCGCTGCTCGAGCAGGCCCGGAAGGCCGCCGCGGAAGAAGTCGAAGTGGAAAGGCTGGATGTCGACGGCCATGTCCGCGACCGGCCGCGTGCGCCCCACCGCCCACTTCAGCACGGTGCACGCCACTGCACCGATGAGGCAGCTGGTGAAGACGAAGGCCGCCGCGCGCCAGCGTCGCGGATGCACGAGCACCAGCAGCGCGACGACGCCCAGCAGCACCCAGGTCCTGC
>DATJDY010000193.1:0-2427 GCA_035497155.1 Luteimonas sp. | reverse complement strand
CAACGGTTATCACTTCCGACCCTTGTCGGTGGACGCGGACCCGCCCGAGCCCTGGCGCGCGCTCGATCGCGCAGTCGCGCGCTGGGTCGTCATCCACGGCGGCTCGCCGCTGCTGGCGCGCGTGGCCGGCTGGGCCAGCCTGGCCGAAGGCCACGGCGACAGCGCCTTGCCCCTGGCCGGTCCGGACAGCGGCCGGCACGGCATGAGCGCGCTGGATGACGAGGCGCTCGCCGTGCTGCGCGCCGAACCGCTGGTCGCCGTGATCGGTGACGATGCAGCGAGCGACGACGCGCCGTTCGTCATCGAACACGAACACTTCTACCTGCGCC
This sequence comes from Luteimonas sp., assembly GCA_035497155.1. Taxonomy (GTDB): domain Bacteria; phylum Pseudomonadota; class Gammaproteobacteria; order Xanthomonadales; family Xanthomonadaceae; genus Cognatiluteimonas. The sequence continues at coordinate 2,098 of DATJDY010000193.1, read as the reverse complement.
GCAATCATCGGCACGAACTGACGGTGGCGCGGCACATCGCCATGCGGCGCGCGGCATCGGTCGTGGGCGAGGCGGTGCCAGCGGCGGATCTCGACCTGCTGTTCGCCGGTGTAGCCGATGCCTCGGTGCAGGCGCAACGCGCCGCGGTCGCCGGCGTGCCGGGCAAGCGCTTGTTCGTGCTGACCGGCGGCCCGGGCACGGGCAAGACCACCACCGTGCTGCGCATGCTGCTGGTGTTGATCCGTGAGCGCGCGGAACGCGGCGCCGCCGCGCCGGTGATCCGCATCAGCGCGCCCACCGGCAAGGCTGCGCAACGCCTGTCCGCTTCGCTGCGCGAAGGCGCCAAGCGCCTGCGCGAGCAAGCCGCCACACCGTTGCCGGCGGCGTGGCAGTCCAGCCTGGACGTGGCCCTGGGCGCTGACGCCGGCACGCTGCACCGGCTGCTCGGCAGCCGCGGGCACGGCGGCGGCTTCCGCCATCACGCCGGCGACCCGTTGCCGGCGGACATCGTCGTTGTCGACGAGGCCTCGATGGTCGACCTGGCCCTGCTGCGCGCGCTGCTCGACGCGCTGCGCGACGACGCGATGTTGATCCTGGTTGGCGACGCCGACCAGCTCACCTCGGTCGGCACCGGCTCGGTGCTGCTGGACCTGGTCGGCGCGCTGGAGGCCGCCGGTGCGCCGGACCTGGTGCGCCTGCATCACAGCTTCCGCGCCGACCAGTCGCTGGTGCCGATCAACCACGCCATCCTGCGCGGCGACCGCCACGCGTTTGCCGACGCATGGCAAGCGGCCGGTCCGCACGCCATCCGCAGCGAGGTCGCCACCGCGGTGGATCTGCGCCGCGCACTGGTGCCGTGGTGTCGCGCGCTCCGCGGTTTGTTGCGCGACGCTGGCGCGTACGACCCGCTGCCCGACGAGCGCGAAGACCGGGTGCTGGCGGCGCTCGACGCATTGCGCGCGCGGCAACTGCTGTGCGCGTTGCGCGAAGGCGAATTCGGTTCCAATGAGGTCAACGCGCTGATCGAGCGCAGCGTGCGCACGCCGCTGGACGCGGACGCCACGTGGTATCCCGGCCGCGCGGTGATGATCACCCGCAACGACGCCGCGGCCGGCCTGTTCAACGGCGACGTCGGCCTGTGCCTGCGCGGTATGGGCGGCCAGATGCGCGTGTGGTTCGAAGTCACCGTCGCCCGCACCGACGCGACCGAAGGCGCCGAGGCGCAAGCCAGCATCAGCTCCCACCGCAGCGTGCGAGCCTTCGCCCCCGGCGCCCTGCCCGAACACCGCGGCGCATTCGCCGTCACCATCCACAAGAGCCAGGGCTCCGAATACGAGCACGTCGCCCTGCTGCTGCCGCCGGATGCCGACAACCGCATCCTCTCGCGACAACTGCTCTACACCGGCGCCTCGCGCGCCCGCCAGACCCTGGAGCTTTGGGCCACCGACCCCGCCCTCGACGCCGCCATCGCCACCCCGGTCATGCGCGCCGGTGGGCTGCGGCAGCGATTGGCGCTGCGCCGTGATTAGGGATTCGGGATTCGGGATTCGAACAACCATTCGCCGACTTTCGACTCGCCGTTTCGCGGCTACGCTCAGGGCGAACGGCGAACGGCGAAAAGAACGCGGAACGCTGGGAGGTGGCCCAACGCTTCGGCGGCGCGCCTCGAGCGCCTACTTTCCCGCCTTGGCTATCTCGAACGCTTGCGTGGCGGCGGGTTTGCCGTCGACGGAGATCTCCACGTTGTACTTGCCTTCGGGCCACAGGTCGGGGTTTTGCAAGGTGAAGGTGGTGGTGGCCGGACCGTCGCTGGCCAGACGTTGGGTGACGCTGGTGATGAGCTGGCCGGCGCCTTCCAGGTAATTCCAGCGCGCGCTGAGCGTGGCCTCGCGTGTGCTGCCCGCGGTGGCGACGCTGGCGTAGATGGTCTTTTCGTCGGGATTGAAGCGCGTGCCGGGCGCGGTGACCTTGTGTGCGGCATCGACGGCGTGGCCGAGCGTTACCGCGGTCACGCGGAACGCGGTGCTGGCCGCCGCAGGCGCGGCGCTTGCCGGCCTGGCCACCGCGGCCTTGGCGGCAGGCACCGCGGTGGGCCGGG
>DATJDY010000192.1:0-1827 GCA_035497155.1 Luteimonas sp. | reverse complement strand
GAGCGGCTGCTGTCGACGGGCACGCCATCGACGGGCACGCACGCAACCGGCGCGCCGCCCGCTGGAACCCACACGCCATGAGCTTCGCCACCATCCCCGAACTCCTCGACGAACTCCGCGCCGGCCGCATGGTCGTGATCGTGGACGACGAGGACCGCGAGAACGAGGGCGACCTGATCATGGCCGCCGAACTGGTGCGGCCGCAGGACATCAACTTCATGGTCACGCATGCGCGCGGCCTGGTGTGCCTGTCGCTGACGCGCGAACGCTGCCGCCAGCTCGGCCTGCCGCCGATGGTGCGCGACAACACTTCGCCGCACGGCACCAACTTCACCGTGTCGATCGAAGCGGCGGAAGGCGTCACCACCGGCATCAGCGCCTACGATCGCGCGCATACCGTGCGCACCGCGGTGCGGCCCGACGCGTCGGCCGCCGACCTGTCGCAGCCGGGCCACATCTTCCCGCTGCAGGCGCAGCCGGGCGGCGTGCTCAGCCGCGCCGGCCACACCGAGGCCGCCAGCGACCTCGCGCTGCTCGCGGGCCTCGAGCCGGCCGGCGTGCTGGTCGAGATCCTCAACGCGGACGGCTCGATGGCGCGCCGCCCCGAGCTCGAAGTGTTCGCGCGCGAGCACGGCCTGAAGATCGGTTCGATCGAGGACCTGATCCGGCATCGCATCGCCACCGAACACACGGTCGAGCGCGTGGATGCGCGCGACATCGACACCGCGCAGGGCCCGTTCCGCCTGCACGCCTATCGCGATCGCCTCGGCCACGGCCTGCACTTCGCGCTGGTGCGCGGCACGCCCGACCCGGCCTTGCCCGCGCTGGTGCGCGTGCAGATGCTCAATCCGCTCGCGGATGCGCTGCAGTGGCGGCGCCCGGACTTCGGGCCGGCCGTCGGCGACGTGCTCGCCGCGATCGCGCGCGAGGGCAGCGGCGCGCTGGTGCTGCTCGGCGAGCCGCGGCGCGGCGCGGCGGAGGAAGCCGATGCACTGCTCGCCAGGATCCGCCAGCCACAGTCCGACGCGGCGGCCTCGAGTGCGCCCGCCGCCGCGCCGGCCGCCACCGGTCGCGCGGGCACGGTCGCCGAATGGCGCCGCAACGGCGCCGGCAGCCAGATCCTCGCGGACCTGGGCTACGGCAAGCTGCGCGTCCTCGGCACGCCCCGTCGCCAGGTCGGCCTCGCCGGCTTCGGCCTCGAAGTCGTCGAATACCTCGCCCCCTGAGGCGGTGCGGGCTTCGGGGCGGGGCGGCGGAAACGCGAGGGCACTGCCGGGGGACGGCGTGAATCCATCCATGGAGCCTCTTCGGCGACATCCATGTCGCCGACGCCCCCGGCAGTGCCCTCGCGTTTCCACCGCCACCCCAAGCGCGTCGCACGTCTCCGGCCGAAAGAGCGAAGAGCGGGGCACGAAGCTACGTGGCCACGTGCGCGCGTGTCGCCGTGGATGCGCGGGGTCCGGGCCGGGGACGTCGAAAACATGGATGTTTTCGAAGAGCCTACATGGACGTATTCACGGCGGTCCCCGGCCCGGACCCCGCGCATCCGCGGTGACCCCGCAAGAAGCGACGCCCGCCCCAATGCAGGGCTCCCGCGCCCGAAGCGGTAAACTGGCAGGCCCTAACCCGGATGCCCCGGCACCCATGGCCCATTTCGAAGGCGACCTGCGCCCGGCACCCGGCGCCCGCTTCGCCATCCTCGCCAGCCGCTGGAACCCGCGCATCACCGATGCGCTGGTCGCCGGCGCGCGCAAGGCCTTCGCCGACAACGGCGTCGCCGAGGACGCGATCGACGTGGTCCGCGTGCCCGGCGCGTGGGAATTGCCG
>DATJDY010000191.1:0-2328 GCA_035497155.1 Luteimonas sp. | reverse complement strand
CGCACGCGGCCGCTCGCAACACCTGTTCGCGCCGGAGGAAGCCGGCGAGATGGCCGCCGATCGTGCCAGCGCACAGCCCGCGCAGCAGCTCGAACTGGCGATGGCGCTGGCGGCGTTGCCGCCGGATCATCGCGAAGTGGTGGCCCTAGTGCTGGTCGAGGGCCTGTCGTACAGCGAGGCCGCCGAGCTGCTGGACGTGCCGGTGGGCACCGTCACCAGCCGTCTGGCCCGCGCCCGCGCCACCTTGCAGGCCCATCTTGGGAAAGGCACATGACCCCGATCGACGACGACATCTTGCAGGCTTATGTGGACGGCGAACTCGACGCGTCCGACGCCGCGCGCATCGAAGCGGCGCTGGCGCATGACGATGTGCTCGCCCGTCGCGTGGAGCGGGCGCGCGCCGTGCGGGCGCAGCTACGCGCCGCGTTCGATCCGGTGCTCGATGAGCCGGTGCCGGCACGCCTGTCCGCCTTGTTGCAGCCGCCATCCGCGCAGGCGGCGACACCGGCCACGTCGCCCGTCATGCCGGCCGGCGGGCATGGCGCGACTCGCCGCCGCACGGCTCACCGCCGCTGGTTTGTGCCAGGCGCCGCGCTGGCCGCATCGGTGGCACTGCTCGCCGTGGCTTTGTGGTGGTGGCAACCCGGCGGCGACCTGGTGCGCGTGCAGGGCGGCCAATCATTCGCCGCGGGCGCCTTGACCCACGCGCTCGACGAGGCATTGGCGAGCGAACCGAAGGCGAATGCCCCGGTCGCCATCGGCCTGAGTTTCCGCAGTAGCGACGGGCACATCTGCCGCACCTTCGTGCTGCGCACCCCGCCGGCGCGAGCCGGCCTTGCCTGCCACGAGAGTGCGGGCTGGGCACTGCCCGTGCTCAGCGCGGTGGCCCTTCCGCAAGACGGCGGCGAACTGCGCCAGGCGGCGAGTGCCTTGCCGCCGGAGGTGCAAGCCGCGGTCGATGCGCGTCTGCGCGGCAATGTGTTCGATGCACCGCAGGAGCGCGCGGCGCGCGACGCCGGCTGGCGCTAGGCATGCGGCGTGTCATCACGCGTCGTCCATCTGCCGTGACGGACAACGAGTCCTGAGCAGACGTTGACTCGCACTTCGCATCGGCGTCGCTACCGTCAGGACGAACTGCCCGATGCGTCGGGTTGCCAGGAGGAACCATCCCATGTCCGACGAAAACGCGAAGACGCCGGCCGACCATGTCGGCGACACGCTGGCGCAGCTCAAGGAGATGCGGCACTACTCGAAGAACAATGTGGAAGCGCTGACCACGGCGTGGTTGTTGTTCGACGGCGAGCTGTCGAAGCTGAAGCAGGCGGAGAAGATTGCGGATCTGATGGATCGCCAGGGGCAGCTGCACGAGGCGCTGGAGAAGGCCATTGCCGATCTGGAAGAGGTGCTGGCGAAGATGCAGCCGGAGCCGGAGGAGTAATTCCCGGGGCAGCGGCGCTCACCATGACGAAAAGGCCCGCGATGCGGGCGTTTTCGTTTCTGTCGCCTCGCGACGGCTCAGGCCAGCGTGCGCAACTTCGCCTCGCGCGCCCACTGCCGTGTCTTCGCCGCCTGGATGAAGCCGGCGCTGTCGCTGGCGTCGACCACGCCGTCGTCCTTCCTGATGCCGCCGGCTTTCAGCACGGCTTGCGCGCCGGCGTCGGCGGCGATGGCCTTGAGGTGGCCGAAGGCGTCGCGCACGAAGTCGACGGCGGCGGCTTCTTTCGCCAGCAGCTTGCCGGCCTCGTCGGAGAGCACCAGCGCCACGGCGTCGAACAGCACCGACGGCGTGCCGGCCAGCTGGCCATCGGCGGGCTGGTGCTTGCCGTCGCTGAGCTTGGCGCCGCCGACCTTGAGGCAGACGAGCTTGACGCTGGCGCCGGCGGATTCGGCGGCCTTGCGCAGCGCCTTGACCGCGGCGGCGTCGGAGCCGTCGTGAAACAGGATGCCGACGGCGCGGCCTTTCAGCGTGTCCTTCATCTTGCCGATGATCTGCAGCGGCGGCGACGGTGGCTGGTCCTTCGCGGGCACCGCCTTGGGCTGCGCGGGCGGGAAGCCGGGCAGGGCCAGGCCGTCGGCGACGCGGCGGGCGAGGTCCTCGTCGACGTTGCGCAGATGGCCGACCATCGCCTCGCGCACGTGCAGCGTCTGCACCTTGGACAGCTCGAACACGAGTGCCGAGGCGATGTGCGCCTGCTCGAAGGTGGTCTGGCTGCGGTAGAACTGGCGCGCCTGGCTGTAATGGTCGGCGAAGCTGTCGGCACGGATGCGGTCCTTGACGCCATCGTCGGCCTGTTCGGCAAAACTCCTGAAGCCGCTGCCCGCGGTTTC
>DATJDY010000190.1:0-19168 GCA_035497155.1 Luteimonas sp. | reverse complement strand
TTGCTGCCGCTGCGCAGGAAGTACTGCCGCACCAGGCCGTTGAAGTTGATCGGCGCGGCGGTGCCGGCATAGCCCTGGTAATCGAGTACTTCCGGGACGCGGTCCACCGCTGCGGCGAGCTCGGTGAGCAACGCATTGGTGTCCTCGAGCGTGCGGCCTTCGGGCAGGTCGACGATGACCTGCAGCTCCGACTTGTTGTCGAACGGCAGCATCTTCAGCACGACGAGCTGGAACACCGCGAGCGACGCGGACAGCAGCACCAGCGCCGCCATGCCGCCGAACAGCCAGAGCCGACGGCGTCCGCCGCGCTCCGTGTCCAGGAAGGGCCGCAACGTGCGCTCGAACAAGCGGTGCAGCCGGCTGGCGGCGCGTTCGTCCGCGTCATGGGCCTTCGGCGCCGCGCCATGGCGTGCGAGCAGCTTCAGCGACAACCACGGCGTGACCACGAGCGCGATCGCCAGCGACAGCAGCATGCCGACCGACGCATTGATCGGGATGGGCCGCATGTAGGGGCCCATGAGCCCGGACACGAAGGCCATCGGCATCAGCGCGGCGATGACGGTGAACGTGGCGAGGATCGTCGGGCCGCCCACCTCCTGCACGGCCGGCGGAATCGCCTCGCGCAGCGGCTTCCCGCCGAGGGCCATGTGGCGATGGATGTTCTCGACCACGACGATGGCGTCGTCGACGAGGATGCCGATCGAGAAAATGAGCGCGAACAGCGAGACCCGGTTGAGGGTGAAGCCCATCGCCCAGGACGCGAACAGCGTGACCGCGAGCGTCAGCACGACCGCGCTGCCGACGACGATGGCTTCGCGCCACCCCAGCGCGAACAGCACCAGCAGCACGACCGAACCGGTCGCGAAGACGAGCTTCTGGATCAGCTTGAGCGCCTTGTCGGTGGCGGTACGGCCGTAATCGCGGGTCACGACCGCATGCACGCCGTCGGGCACGAGTTCGTCCTGCAGTTGCGCAAGCCGCGTGCGGATCGCGCCGGTGATGTCGGCGGCGTTGCTGCCGGGCTTCTTGGCGATCGCGATGGTGACCGCGGGCGCGATCCCTGCCACGGGCCCTGCCCTGCCCGCCGGTGCGCCATGCCACGCATAGCGCGACGCGATATCGCCACCGTCCCGCACCGTCGCCACGTCCGACAGCCGCACCGGCTTGCCGCCGGCCAGGCCGACGACGAGGTCCGCGACGTCGCCGGCGCCGGCGAGGAACGTCCCCGCAGTCACCGGAACCGCGGCGTTGCCGCCCACGCGCTCGCCGGCGTCCCGCACGACGTTGGCGGCGCGCAATGCCCCCGCCAGGTCGGAGACGGACAGGCCCTGCGCCGCGAGTTTCGCGGCGTCCAGCGTCACGGCGACCACGCGATCGGGAGCGCCGATGGTGGAGACGTCGCGCGTGCCGGGCACGCGCTTGAATTCGGTTTCGAGGGTATGCGCGACCTCCGCGAGCTGGGTCGCCCCGCGTTGCGGATCGTCGGTCCACAGTGTCACCGCCATCACCGGGACGTCGTCGATGCCCTTGGGCTTCACCAGGGGCGGACCCGCGCCGACGCCGGGCGGAAGCCAGTCCCGGTTCGAATAGACCTGGTTGTAGAGCCGCACCAGCGCCGGTTGCCGCGCGACGCCGACCTGGTACTCGACCGTCACCACGGCCATGCCCGGCCGGCTGACGGAATACACGTGCCGGACGCCCTCGATCCCGGACAGCTTCTGCTCGAGCGGTGTCGCGACCAGTTGCTCGACGTCGCGCGCGCTCGCGCCTTCGAACGGCACGATCACGTTGGCCATGGTCACGTCGATCTGCGGCTCTTCCTCGCGCGGCGTGACCATCACCGCGAGCAGGCCGAGCAACAGGCCAAGCAACGCCAGCACCGGCGTCAGCGGATTGGCCTGGAATGCGGCGGCAAGTCGCCCCGGCAGGCCCAGGCGCGGTGCCTCACTCATCGCGTGCCCCGGCGGCGGCATCGCGCTGCGCGGCCAGCGCCTGCAGCGCGCCGACCGGATCGGTGGCGATGCGTTCACCATGGCGCAGCCCGGCGAGGACCTCGACGCGACCGCCGTCGCGCGCGCCCAGTCGCAACTGGCGCAACGCGATGCGGTTGCCATCGACCACGTACACCGCGGACAACTCGCCGCGCTGCACCAGCGCGGTCGCCGGGATCGAGATCGCGGCGCCGCCGGCCGCGATCGGGAACACCACCTTCGCGGTGATGCCGGGCGTCGGCGCCGGCACGACATCGGGCAATGCGATCCGCACGCCGACGCTGTGGGTCAGCGGATCGGCTGCGGGATACACGATCACGCCCGCAGCTTCGAGCTGGCGCCCATCGCCGAGGAAGATGGCGGCACGTGGCGCCGCGCGGATCGCATCGGCTTCCGACTGCGGCACCTGGACTTCGATGCGCAAGGCGCCGGGCGCGTGCATCGCGAGCAGCAGCTGGCCGGGCGCGACGCTTTCGCCCGCTTCGACCCTGCGGGCGTCGACGATGCCCGCGAAGGGCGCGCGTACGACGGTGTAGTCCGCTTGCTGCGCCGCCTGCGCCAGTTGCGCCCGCGCCGCGTCGCGCGCGGCGATTGCACTGTCGCGCGCGGCGCGCGCCTGGTCGAGCTGGGCGCGCGAAACGTACTGCCCTCCGGCAAGCGATGCGAACCGGCGATAGGCCGCGTCGGCTTCCGCGGCAGCGGCATCGGCCGCGCGTAGTTGCGCGCGCGCGGTGTCCGCGCCGGCCTGCTGCTCGACCGCGGTGAGCCGCAACAGCACATCGCCGCCGCGCACCCGGTCGCCGACATCCACCGCGACATGCGCGACGCGCCCCGACGTCTGCGCAGCGAGGTCGGCCTGCTGCACGGCTTCCACCACGCCATCCCACGTGCGCCCCACGGGAACACCCGCCGCGCCGACCGCCAGCGTCGCCAGCGATGGCGGCGGCGATGCGCCGGGTGCCTTGGGCACCCCGCCGCACGCTGCCAGTGCCATGGCGAGCGCAACGACGATGGCCAAGCGGATGCGAGGACGCTTCATCGGGTCGTCGTCCAAGCGCGCGTCAACGGGAGCACCCGGGGCCATCGGCCGCACGGCCGATGCCCAGGCGCTTCATCACCATCCCCGCCGGACAAAAACCGGTGAATGCGGACTGGAGCAGGTTGAGGCCGATGAACGCGGTCAGCAGCCAGAACCAGGGCGAGACGAAATGCGTGAGCACCAGGCTCAGCAGGATCATCACGCCGGCGAAGGCCATGATCGCGCGGTCCAGCGACATCGGCGGGCGTCTTGCGGGGGTACTCACGGGTGTTCTCCCTTGCCGGGCTTGAGCCGCTCGATGCCGAGCAGGCCGAGGACGTATTTCTCGTAGACCGGTTCGGACGTGCCGTGGCGCATCTTGAACAGGAAGTACTTCTCGAACGCGACCTTGGCCACGTGCACCCACCTGCCGATGCGCGTCCAGGTCACGTTGCGCGGCGGGATCTGCGGCAGCGCGACGAAGGCCGCGCCGGTGTCGCCCATGTCCGCGAGGCAGACCGCGTTCCAGGTGCCTTCGAAGGCAGCGGGCCGGCCCGCGATCTCGGCCTGGATGTTGCGCACGATGGTGGTCACCATCGACTCGATCATGAAGCCGGTCTTCGGCGCGCCGGTCGGCACCGGAGTTGCCTCCACCGGCGGGATCGCCACGCAGACGCCGGCGGCGAAGATGCGTGGATGCTTCGGGCTGCGCTGGTGCTTGTCGACGATCACGAAGCCGCGCGGATTGCACAGCCCCTCGACCGCGGCGACCGCATCGACGCCCTTGAACGCAGGCAGCAGCATCGCGTACCTGAACGGCACGGCGTGCTCGCGCAGCGGCTGACCCTGCGCGTCCTGCTCCACCGCGACGACCTCGCCGGGGCGCACCTCGCGCACCTTCGCGTTGACGATCCACTGGATGTGGCGCTGGCGGAACTCCGATTCCATCAGGCCCTTCGAGTCGCCGACGCCGCCCAGTCCCATGTGCCCGACGTACGGCTCGCTGCTCACGAAAGTCATCGGCACGCGATCGCGCAGCTTGCGCTTGCGCAAGTCCGCGTCGAGGATCATCGCGAATTCGTAAGCGGGGCCGAAGCAGCTCGCGCCCTGCACCGCGCCGACGACGACCGGACCCGGATCCTGCAGGAATGCCTGGTACGCCGCCCAAGCCTCGAGCGCGTGCGGCAGCGTGCAGATGGATTGCGTGGCTCCCGGAAACGTCCCGAGTCCCGGCACCTCCTCGAAGGCGAGCTTCGGTCCCGTGCATAGCACCAGGTAGTCGTAGTCGAGCCGCGTGCCGTTGCCCGTGCGCACCTGGCGCGCTTCGGCGTCGATCGCCTCCGCGCCGGAACCGTCGAAGCCCACGTCGCGACGCGCCAGGCAGTCGCGTGCGTCGAGGCTGGTCTGGTCCTGCGTGCGCCAGCCGATCGCGATCCACGGGTTGGAGGGCGTGAATGCGAAGCGATCGCCCAGCCCGACCACCGTGATCTCGTGCGCGGGGCCCAGCGTGGCCCTGAGTTCGAAGGCCGCTGACATGCCGCCCAGTCCCGCTCCCACCACCACGATCTTCGCCATGGCCCACCTCCTTGCCAGTTATATTAGATATATCTAATATTAGAGTCAACTGATATGATTCGCGCAATCGCCAAGCTGCAAGCTGATTGCGCGCCGACCGCGGCTGCCGCACCTTGATCGAGGTCAGCCAATCGCTGTCTTCCCACGCCCGAGCGCATCCGCATGCCCCGCAAATCCCGAGCTCCGATCGACCCCGAAGCCATGCGCCGCCACGCCGGCGAGGCCGCGCGCCTGCTCAAGGCGCTCGGGAACGAAAAGCGATTGCAGTTGCTCTGCCTGCTGGTCGATGGCGAACGCAGCGTCGGCGAACTCAACGCGCGCCTGGACCTCAGCCAGTCCGCGTTGTCGCAGCATCTGGCCCTGCTTCGCGAAGATGGACTGGTCGAAGCGCGCCGCGAGGCACAGGCCGTGCTGTATTCACTCGCACCCGGCCCGGCGCAGCGGCTGCTCGAGACGCTGCATGGCATCTATTGCTCGAACCCCGCAGCGACGGGCAACCCCTGAGGCGTTGACCCCGGTCGACGCCGGCGTGCTCCGAACCGCGGCGCTTCGGGTTGATCCAGGTCAACGCTCGCCCGTCTTCCGGCGCGCAGGATGGAACGGTGTTCCAACGAGGTTCCGCCATGCGCATCGTGATCGCGGTGGATGGCAGTCCCGCCGCCAACAAGGCGTCGCGCCACGCGGCGCGCCTGGTCGCCGCCCTGGAACAGCCTGCGATGGTCGTGCTGCTGACCGTCGCTTCACCGTTGCCGAGGTCGGTCGCGGTCGCGCTCGGCGCCGAGTTGCGCGCGAAGTACTACGCCGACGACGCCCGTGCGGCTCTGCGCACGCCGCGCGCCACGCTCCGGCGCCTCGGCATCGGCCACGAGGAGAAGACGATGGTGGGCGATCCTGCCTCTTCGATCGCCGCGTTCTGCGCGCGCGAGAAGGCGGACCTGCTGGTCATGGGATCGCATGGGCGCGGCGCCGTGAAAAGCCTGCTGCTGGGCTCCGTCGCGCTGAAGGTACTGGCCGCGACGTCTACGCCGGCCATGATCGTGCGATGAACGCCGATCGCCGGGGACGGTCGCGCGCGGGCTGGCTGCGGATCGTCGCCATCGTCGCGATCGTGTCGCTCCTGGGCCTGTGCAATCTCCCATCGGTCGCGCGCGAGCGCGGCGAGGAAATCCCCGGCACCGGCATCCTCTGGCAGCCGCAACTCTCGCCGAAGGGTCCGGTGGTCGTCGTGGTCAGCCTTGCCGATCAGCGCGCCGATGTGTACCGCAACGGCATCCGCATCGGTACCGCGCCGGTCAGCACCGGTCGCCCCGGCTACGAGACGCCGCCGGGCATCTACACGATCCTCGAAAAGCAGCGCGAGCATTTCTCGAACCTCTACGATGACGCGCCCATGCCCTGGATGCAGCGCCTCACCTGGGACGGCATCGCCTTGCACGCAGGCGTGGTGCCCGGCCGTCCGGCGTCGCATGGCTGCATCCGCCTGCCGTCCTCCTTCGCCGAGGCGCTGTTCGAGGTGACGTCGCGGGCGAGCACGGTGGTCGTCACCGGGGCGTCGCAAGCGCCTTCGCTCCTGGCACCCGTGCCGCTTGCCGAGGACGGCGCCCTTGCCGCCGGCGCGCCAGCCCCGTCATGGCGACCCGAGACGGTCCCCGGCGGACCGATCAGCCTCCTGCTCGACACTTCTTCGCGCCTGCTGGTGGTCCTGCGCGATGGCGTCGAGATCGGGCGCTTGCCCGTCGACCTCGACGGACCAGCGTTTCCCCCTGGGACAACCGCCTACGTGCTCCTCGACGGCACGCTCCCTTCCCCAAGCACCTTCGCCCCCGGCCGCCCCGCGCGGCCGTGGATGTCCATTCCGCTGGGTGATGCATCCGGCAACCCGACAACCCGGGCGGCGCCGAAGGGCCGTGTCCGCATTGCCCCGGAATTCGCAGTGGCGCTCTACGACCTGCTCACTCCGGGCACGGTCCTGGTCGTCAGCGACGAGCCATTGCAGCTGCATTGATCCAGGTCAACGTCCTTCCCGCGCACCGCGAGGAAAGTGGAACCACAATCCGGAGAAGGCCCATGATCCACGACATCCTGTTCCCGGTCACCGGCACGAGCGGCGACGCCGCGGCGCTTTCGGACGCGATCGCGCTTGCCTCCGGATTGGGCGCCCATCTTTCGGTACTGCATGTCGTGAACCTGCCGGCGCCTTACGTCGGCCCCCTCGGCGTTTCGAACGACTACCTGCTGGCCGATCTCTATGGGGAGCTGCGGCGCCAGGGCGACGAGGATGCCGCGAAGCTGCGCACCCGCCTCGAGCGCGAAGGGCTGTCCTGGGAGCTGCGCCGCGTCGAGACCGTCATGGGCGACGTCCCGCGCCCGCTCACGATGCACGGCCGTTACGCCGACCTCAGCGTGTTGCCAGGCCCGGGCACCACCGGCGTCGATCGGGAGCGTGCGTTCCTGTTCTTCAACGGTTTCCTGTTCGATTCCGGCAGGCCGGTGCTCGTGGTGCCGCCGCGGCATCCCGCCACGTTCCCGATGAAGCATGCCGTCGTCGCGTGGCAACCCACGCGCGAAGGCACGCGGGCGCTGCACGACGCGCTGCCGCTGCTGCAGCGCTGCCGCTCCGTCGACATCGTGACCGTCGACCCGCAGGTCGGCGCAACCCGCCATGGCGAGGAGCCGGGCGCGGACATCGCGATCCACCTCGCGCGGCACGGCCTGCGCGTCAATGTCACGAGCCTGCCCGGCGGTGGCGCGCCGATCGCGGCCGTGCTGCTGCGCCATTGCGCGGAGACCGGCGCGCAGTTGCTCGTTTCCGGTGGTTACGGGCACGCCCGGGCGCGCGAGTGGGTGCTCGGCGGCGTCACCCTGGACCTGCTCGAGTCGCTTACGCTGCCGGTGCTGTTCTCGCACTGACGCGGAGGATCATCTCGCGGTATAGCCGCCGTCGATGACGAGCGCCGAACCGGTGACGAACTTCGATTCGTCGCTCGCGAGGTAGACCACGCCCCAGGCGATGTCGTCCGGTTCCCCGACATGCCCGAGGGGATGCAGCTTCGCCAGCGCTTCACGGCCGGCTGCCAGGTCGTCCTCGCCGCTCGCGCGCAAGTGGTGCTCGACCATCGGTGTCCAGATGAAACCGGGATGGATCGAGTTGACGCGGATGCCATCGGGCGCGTAGATGAGCGCATCGTTCTTGGCCATCATGGCCACGGCCGCCTTGGATGCATGGTACGCGGGAACGTCCGCGGCCCCGACCAGGCCGTAGATCGACGACAGGTTCACGATGCTGCCGCCACCCGCCTGCCGCAGGTGCGGGATGACGTGCTTGGTGCAGAAGAACACGCCCTTGACGTTGATCGCCTGCACCTGGTCCCACTCCGCCTCGGTGAGCTGGTCCGTGGGCGCGGTGGCGCCGGAAATCCCCGCATTGTTCACGAGCACATGGATGCCGCCGAAGTGCTCGGCGACGCCATCGATGGCGGCCTTGACGCTGGCTTCGCTCGAGACGTCCACGTGCCAGTAGCGCGCGGACAGGCCGCGTCGCTCGAGCTCGGAGGCGAGCGAACGGCCCGGGTCGTCGATGACGTCGAAGAGTGCGAGTTGCGCTCCTTCCTCCGCCAGGCGCAACGCGCAGGCCCTGCCGATGCCCTGCGCGGCGCCGGTGACGATGCAGATCCTGTTGCCGACGCGATTCATGTCATGGTTCCCTGGATGCAAGTCGGATGTTGCGTGCGCCGCGAACCGTCAGATGAACGCTTCGGCTTCGTGCAGCGTTCCCCGCGACATGCCCTGGCTCAGCGCGTCCATGAAGCGCCCCAGCGCACCGTGGATGTCGTCCGTCGAAACGATCCCGAGCAGGTGGTCGGCGTCGTCGAGCACCGGCAACCGGCGTACGCCCAGCCGACGCATCGTCTGGATGGCATCGAACAGTTCGTCGCGCGCATGGCAGACGCCGACGCTGCGCGTCATGACGTCGGCGACCGCCGTCGCCTGGGGGCTTGAGCCAGACGCCAGGACCCGCGTGACCAGGTCGCGGTCGGTGAGGATGCCCGCCACGTGCAAGCCGCGTCGCGTCGGGTCGAGGACGACGAGTGTCCCGACGCGGGTCTCGCGCATCTTGAGCGCCGCATCCGCGGCGGTGGCGTCGGGTTCGATGGTCTGCACCACGCGGGTGCACAGGTCGGCGACGTGCATGATCGTTTTTCCAGGTCGGGGACACAGGCTCGCAAACACCGCGCGCGCCCGTGTTGACCTGCATCAACCTCCGCTGCCGGAGGCGAGTTCGACCGGCTGGAACAGCTCGGGAATGCATGCCTCCCACCCCAGTTCACGCTGGATGCGCACGCGCAAGGCGTCGGACGGGTCGGGTTCGCCATGGGTGACGAAGACCTTGCGCGGCCGCGCCGGGATGCCGCGCAACCATGCGAGGAGTTCGTCGGCGTCGGCATGCGCGGAAGCCGACGCCAGTTGCACTACTTCCGCCCGCACCGGCACGTCCTGGCCGTAGATCCGTACCGTGCCGTCGCCGCGCGCCAGCGCCGCGCCACGCGTGCCGCCCGCCTGGAAGCCCGACAGCAGGATCATGTTGCGGGGATCGGGTGCGAACGCGGTGAGGTGGTGCAGCACCCTGCCCCCGGTCGCCATGCCGCTGGCCGACACGATGATCATCGGGCCGTGGCGCCGGTTCAGCGCCTTCGATGCTTCGACGCTGGTGACCAGGCGCGTCCTGCGCTGGAGCACGGCAAGCTGTTCGTCCGACAGGCGGTGCTGCCCGCGGTGGCGCTGGTAAAGCGCGGTGACATCCGTCGCCATCGGGCTGTTGAGGTAGAGCGGCACGTCGGGCAGCCGTCCGGATTCCTGCAGACCTGCGACCAGGTGCAGGATCAGTTGCGCCCTGCCCACGGCGAACGCCGGGACGACGACCACCCCGTTGCGCGCGATGGCGCGCGACAGCGCGGCCTGCAGATCGGCGGCGAGCGCGGAATGCGGATGCCGGCGGTCGCCGTAGGTCGATTCGACCACGACGTAGTCGCAGGCGGCCAGTGCCGCCGGGGCGGGCATGATCGGGTCGTGCGGACGCCCCACATCGCCGCTGAAGGTCACGGACGTGCCTTCGTGTGCGAGCGCGACCGCCGCCGCGCCCAGGATATGCCCCTGGGGCCGCAGCGTGACCCGCATGCCGGGCAACGGCTCGAACGGCGCGTCGAAGTCCACGGCGCGGAATGCCGCCAGGCAACGCCTCGCATCGCTTTCCGTGTAGAGCGGATCGGCGGGATCGTGGCGCGTGCTGTGCTTCGCGTTGGCGTAGCCCGCCTCCTCCTCCAGCAGGCGACCCGAGTCGGGCAGCAGGATCCCGCACAAGTCGCGCGTCGCCGCCGAACACCACACGGGCCCGGCGAATCCCTCGCGCCTTAGCCGCGGCAGGTACCCACTGTGGTCCAGGTGCGCGTGGGTCAGCACGACGGCATCGATCGATTCGGGTGCAACCGGGAACGGCGCCCAGTTGCGCAGGCGCAGCGACTTGTAGCCCTGGAACAGCCCGCAATCGACCAGGATGCGGCGCCCGCCAGCCTCGACGAGGTAGCGTGAACCGGTGACCGTGCCGACGGCACCGAGGAAGGTCAGGCGGAGCGGCGCATCGGCGGCCATGGGCACCTCGCAACGGACAAGACAGCATGGACGGGGCCGTGCCGGTGCCGCATTGACCGGGATCAACGTCGATCGCCGGCCGTTACAGACTGTTACCGAACGTTACCCCGTCGAAACGTTGCCGCACGACGGGTTCCCTAGGCTGGCGCCATCCACCGGGAGGATCGCCGCCATGACTGTCGTGACCATGCTCCAGCCGGTGCGCCAGGCCGTGCAGTCCGAGCCGGTCGCGCCACCCTTCCCCGACCTTGCCCGCCGGTTGGCGCAGCGCGTCGGTGAATTGCCGCTGCACCGCCGGGCGGTGCGCGCGCGGCAGGTGCTCTTCCATGGCGGCCAGCCCACGGGAACGCTGTACCTGGTGCATGCCGGCTTTTTCAAGACCACGGTCGCGAGCGCCGACGGCCGGGAAAAGATCACCGGGTTCCGGCTTCGTGGCGACCTGCTCGGCATGGAGTCGATCGGCCTCGCGACGCATGCCTGCGACGCGGTCGCGCTGGATACCGGCGAAGTGTGGGAATTGCCGCTGGAACAACTGCAGCGGCACCTGCCCGAATGCCTGCCGGAAATCGCCGGCCTTCTCGCCAGCGAGATCCGCCGCGATTGGCGATGGATGCTCGACACCAGCAGCCTGAATGCCGAGCAGCGCGTCGCCGCTTTCCTGCTGGATCTCGGCGAACGCCTGCAGGCGCTGGGGTTCAGCCGCCACGACCTGCGCCTGCGCATGACCCGTGCGGACCTCGGCAACTTCCTGTCGCTGCAGCTGGAAACGGTGACCCGCGCATTGTCCAGGCTGGCAGCCTCGGGGCTGATCGACGTCGACGGTCGCGAGATACGGCTCGCGGACCCCGCGGCCTTGATGCGTCGCGTCGCGCTCGCGGCCTAGGCTTTCGCCGCGGGAGGAAGGTTCCTGCGGATCGCATCGGCGAGCTGCTCGCGCCGGTACGGCTTGCCCAGCAATTCGAAATCCCCCGCCGAAGCCAGGCGCGCCGACACCGGGTCGTATCCCGACGTCAGCAGGACGCCGATCGCGGGCCGCGACACGCGCGCCGCGAGCGCCAGCTCGACGCCGTTCATGCCGCTGCCGAGCATCACGTCGGTGAACAGCAACGCTGCGTCGCGCGCTTCCGATTCCAGTGCGGCGAGCGCCTGCGCGGCCGCCGGCATCGCGACCACCCGATAGCCTAGCGACGACAGGAATGCCGTTGCGATCTTGCGCACATCGTCTTCGTCCTCGACCAGCAACACCGTCTCGCCCGTCCCGCCCGCCATGCCGACCGTTGCGCCCGGCGCGTTCGATTGCGGCATGCCGGTCGTGGCCACGGGCAGGAACATCTCCACCGCCGTGCCGACACCCGGCCTGCTGTCGATCTCGATGAAGCCATGGCTCTGCTGCACGAAGCCGTACACCATGCTCAGGCCCAGCCCGCTTCCGCGTCCCAGGCCTTTCGTCGTGAAGAACGGTTCGAACGCGTGCGCCAGGACTTCGGGCGACATGCCGGCCCCCGTATCCGCGACGCGGAACGCGACGTAGTGGCCGGCCATCCTGGCCGGCCGCGCCGCGTCGGCCATGATCCATCGCTCCGACGCCGAAATGACGACGGTGCCGCCGCGGGGCATCGCGTCGCGGGCATTCAGCGCCAGGTTGAGCAAGGCGTTGTCGAGCTGCGACGCATCGGCGAAGGTGGGCGGAAGCCCCGCCGCGGGCGCGATCCGCACGCCGATGCCCTCGCCCAGCGTGCTGCGCAGCATCAGCTTCAGGTCGGCCAGCACCGTCGCGGGATCCAGCGACATCGGCGTGAGATGCTGGCGGCGCGCGAAGACCAGCAACTTCGAAGTCAGTTCCGCGCCGCGGCCGACGGAGCGCAACGCGCTGTTGATGATTTCCTGCGCGCCCGGCCGGTCCGTGCCCTCGGCTTCCAGCAGCTGGAGGCTGCCGGAGATGACCGTCAAGAGGTTGTTGAAGTCGTGCGCCACGCCGCCCGTGAGCTGTCCCAACGCATCCAGGCGCTGCGCATGCGCGAGCTGGTCCTCGTAATGCCGCCGCTGCACCAGGGTGGAAAACAGGTTGGCCACGGTCTGCAGCAACTGCAGTGCATCATGGTCGAATCGCGCCGGATCCGCGGAGGCCGCAACCAGCGCCCCCATGGCGCTGCCGCGATCACGCAGCGGCACGATCGCGCCGCTGCCGAATTCGCCGGGCCAGCCCTGGCGACGCGCGTCGTCCGATCCGGGGCCCAGGATCGCGACGGAACCCTGCAAGGCTTCCTGCAACGGCCCCGTCGTCGGCGACAGCCAGTCCGGGCAAACGCCTCCCGCGAGGCCGACCGACGCGCGCAGCATCGGGAGGCCGTGCTCGAGCACGATCATCGCGACCAGCGGTACCTCCAGCACCTCTGCCAGCAAACGCGGGACCTGGCTGGCGAGCCGCTCGTCCGTCGTCGACGCCAGCGCCAGCTGCCCGATCCGCGCCACGACCGCGTCGTAACGGGCGCGCGCCAATGCCTGGCGAACGCGCTGCGTCTCGGAGATGTCGCGGACGGAAGCGAGGTAAAACAGGCCTTGCGGCGTGTCCACGGGGCTCAGCGCGATCTCGACCGGAAACTGCCGCCCATCGCGGCGCTGGCCGCTGAGCGTCATGTTGGCCATGCCCATCGGGCGCACGCGCGGCTGGGCCATGTAGCCGGCGCGATGCGCGGCGTGGCGGCTCCTGGCGTCGCTCGGGACCAGGTCGTCCACCGGCCTGCCGGTGAGTTGGCCGGGCGGGTAGCCGAACAGGGCGTGGGCATTCCCGTTGGCCATGACGATGCTTCCCGCGTGGTCGACGATGACCAGCGCATCGGGAATCGATTCGAAGATCGGCAGTACCGGGGTGCCGGGCATCAGCGGCGCTCGATGCGCGTGGCGAGGAGATAGCCGGCGCCGCGCACGGACTGCAGCAGCGTGGGCACCGCGGGATCCCGCTCGATCTTGCGACGGAGACGCCCGATCTGCACGTCGATGGAGCGGTCGAACGGACCCGCGTCGCGCCCGTGCAACACGTTGAGCAGGTGGTCGCGGGTCAGCACCTGGTTCGGCCGCTCGAGGAACGCCGACAGCAGCGCGAATTCCCCGCTCGTCAGCGGGATGTCCGCGCCGTCGCGCCCGCTCAGCCGGCGCGTTTCTGTGCACAGCACGAGGCCGCCGAATTCCAGCCGCGTCCGTTCGCCCGGCGCCGCGCTGGCAGCCGCCCGGCGCATCACGGAACGGATCCGCGCCAGCAGCTCGCGCAGGTCGAAGGGTTTGGTGACGAAATCGTCCGCGCCCAGTTCGAGTCCCACCGCGCGCTCGGTCGACTCGCCCCGCCCGCTCACGATGATCACCGGGCCCGGCCAGCGCAGTCGCAACTCCGACACCAGCGCCAGGCCGTTGCCGTCGGGCAAGCCCAGGTCCAGCAGCACCACGTCGAACGCGGGCGCCTGCATCGCCTCGCGGGCGCTGGCGCCGTCGCCGGCGATGGCCACGTCGAAACCCTGCATTTCGAGGTATCGCCGAAGGACGAACCCGACCTCCGGGTCGTCGTCGACGACCAGCACCCGCTCGCGGGGATTGGAGTCAGCTGTCGGCGCCATGGACAAGGCCGGGACCGGGACGCCCCAGCAAAACACCAAACGACCGACGCCGCAACGCCTGCATCTACGGGGGAAAGCCCTCGAACATCCGCGTGATGGCGCTCTGCACCGCCTTGTCGACCTTCTGCGGCGAATCGGGGATCGGGCCCTCCGCCGATCCGCGCCAGACCGCCTTCCTGCTCGTGGTGTCGAACATGTCCAGCACAAAGCTTCCGGTGGTGTAGGTGGTGATCCGCGTATCAGGGTAGACGCCCGGGCCATTCCATTCCTGCTGCCAGTTCCACCCGTTCCAGTGCGGGCTGCGATAGAACGTCTCGATGGTCTGCCGTTCGCGCGTGGCCACGTTCCCCACAAGGGCGATGTCGGCCGGGCCTTCGTCGACGCGCGACCAGCCCTTGGCGGCCAGTTCGGCATCGATCGCCGCCAGCAACCGCTGCCTGACCAGCGGATTGCTGATCGCCGGCTGCTGCTGCCAGGTGTAAGTGTGGTATCTGGAAAAGTCGACCGCCGGATCACGGTCCGTGCGGACGAGCGGCCGGGTCGCGCAACCGGCGATGGCGACAGCCAGCAGGAAGGTGGTGACGATGGGAAGGCGTTTCATTCACGGCTCCGGGTGGCGGGTCGAAGGCAGACTAGGCACGCGCCGCAGCGCCGGCATTGATGCATATCAACCTTCGGGCGGCGACCGTCGCGCTTGCCTCCGCCGAACCAGGGCCTGCTTGACCTTCCCCCTGCGTCAAGCTGCAGGCTGGCGGACCCGTTCCGGTTCCGGATCCGCATGAGCCTTCCGCAAGCCCCGCAGTCGCCGTCGCGCCGCCGTTTCGTCCAGGGCCTCGCCGCTGCCGGCGCGATCGCCGGCTTTGGCGGCGCATGGAGCCGCAACGCATGGGCGCTGGGCACGTCGACGCAGCCCGGCGTGCTCGCGGGCACGCGCTTCGACCTCGCGATCGGCGAGACGCCGGTGGACTTCACCGGTCGCGTCGTACCCGCGATCACCGTCAACGGCAGCCTGCCCGCGCCCTTGCTCCGCTGGCGCGAGGGCGACACGGTCGAGCTGCGCGTGGCCAATACCTTGCCACCGGGCTCCATCCACGGCGACAT
Organism: Luteimonas sp.; assembly: GCA_035497155.1. Classification (GTDB taxonomy): domain Bacteria; phylum Pseudomonadota; class Gammaproteobacteria; order Xanthomonadales; family Xanthomonadaceae; genus Cognatiluteimonas. The sequence continues at coordinate 4,229 of DATJDY010000190.1, read as the reverse complement.
GACCTCGATCCACTGGCACGGCATCGTGCTGCCTGCCGCGATGGATGGCGTGCCAGGCTTGAGCTTCGACGGCATCGGCCGCGGCGAGGCCTACCTGTACCGCTTCCAGGTGCGCCAGGGCGGCACCTACTGGTACCACGGCCATTCGGCGATGCAGGAACAGGCCGGCCTCTACGGTGCGCTGGTGATCGATCCGCTGGCGCCCGAGCCGTTCCGGTACGAGCGCGACTACGTGGTGCTGCTCTCCGACTGGACCGACATGGCGCCGGCGCGCCTGCTCGCGCGCCTGAAGAAGATGCCGTCGCACGACAACTACTACCAGCGTACGCTCGGCGATTTCGTGCACGACGCGCGACGCAGCGGCCTGCGCGCGACGCTCGCCGACCGCGCGGCCTGGGGCCGCATGCGGATGACGCCCACGGACCTGTCGGACGTCAACGGCAACACCTACACATTCCTGATGAACGGCACGACCTCGCTCGGCAACTGGACGGGCCTGTTCCGCAGCGGCGAAAAAGTACGGCTGCGCTTCATCAACGGGTCGGCGATGACGCATTTCGACGTGCGCATCCCCGGTTTGAAGATGACGGCGGTCGCGGCCGACGGCCAGTACGTACATCCGGTGTCGGTCGACGAGTTCCGCATCGCCGCGGCCGAGACCTTCGACGTGATCGTCGAACCCGGCGGGCAGGATGCGTTCACCATTTTCGCGCAGGACATCGGGCGCACCGGCTGGATCAGCGGCACGCTGGCGGTGCGCGAAGGCCTGCGCGCGCCGGTGCCGGCGCTCGATGCGCGGCCGATCCTGTCGATGGCGGACATGGGCCACGACCACGGCATGGCCGGCATGGACCACGCCGCGATGGGCCACGACATGTCGGCGATGGCTGCGATGCCGGGCATGCAATCGCATCCGGCCAGCGAGACCAACAACCCGCTGGTCGACATGCAGACGATGATGCCGAAGCCGCGCCTCGAGGATCCCGGGATCGGCCTGCGCGACAACGGCCGCACCGTCCTCAACTACGCGATGCTGCGCACGCTCGGCGGCGATCCGGACGGTGGCGACCCGACGCGCGAGATCGAGCTGCACCTCACCGGGCACATGGAGCGCTTCTCCTGGTCGTTCGACGGCACGCGCTTCGCCGATGCCGAGCCGTTGCGCTTCAATCATGGCGAACGCCTGCGCATCGTGCTCGTCAACGACACGATGATGACCCATCCGATCCACCTGCACGGCATGTGGAGCGACCTGGAGGACGAGGCCGGCGGCTTCCACGTGCGCAAGCACACCATCGACATGCCGCCGGGCATGCGCCGCAGCTACCGTGTGCGCGCCGACGCGCCGGGCCGCTGGGCCTACCACTGCCACCTGCTCTACCACATGGAAACCGGGATGATGCGCGAAGTGCGGGTGGAGTCTTGAGGGCGAACGTCCGCGCGACGGCGACGGCGATATTCGCCGCGCTCGCGTTGGTCGTGCCGGCGACGGCCTTCGCGCAGCACGACGTGCATGCGACGCACGCCCCCGCCACGCCGTCGCCCACGGCCCCGGCCGACGCGCCTCCTCCGACGGCGGCGCACGACATGCACGACGACGCCGTCTACGGCTACCTGCTGTTCGACCACCTCGAGGCCGGCGAAGGCACGCAATCGTGGAAGGCGCAGGGCTGGCTCGGCACCGACCTGCACCGCCTCTGGTTGCGCAGCGAAGGCGAGCGGCGCGACGGCCGCCTCGAACACGCCGACGTCGAGTTGCTCCATGGACGCCCGTTATCGGCGTGGTGGGACTTGCTCGCCGGCGCCCGCCACGATGTCGGCGCGGGCGGCACGCGCGATTTCCTCGCCGTCGGCGTGCGAGGCCTGGCGCCGTACAAGATCGAGGTGGCGGCGACCGCCTACTTCGGGGACTCGGGGCGCATCGCCGCCCGCATCGAACTGGAGTACGAGGCCCGGCTCACCCGCCGCCTGGCGCTGCAGCCGTCCATCGAAGCCAACCTGCAGGGACGCGAAGACGCGCAACGCGGCCTCGGTGCCGGCCTGTCGACGCTCGAATCCGGCCTGCGCCTGCGCTACGAATTCGCCCGCGGCTTCGCGCCCTACATCGGCGTGGTCCGCGAGCATGCATTCGGCGGGACCGCCGGTTTGCGCCGTGCCGACGGCCAGGCGGCCGCGGAGACGCGCCTGGTGGCCGGGTTGCGGGCCTGGTTCTAGAACAACGCGCCCACCGCGCCTGGCGCCTGAAACGACGACGCCCGCTTGCGCGGGCGTGTCGTGAAGTGGCGTCCCCACGGGGATTCGAACCCCGGTCGCTACCGTGAAAGGGTAATGTCCTAGGCCTCTAGACGATGGGGACGCAGAACGCATTGTGCGCAAGACGCTGCGCGATCCAGCAAAAGTGGTGGAGCCAGGCGGGATCGAACCGCCGACCTCCTGCATGCCATGCAGGCGCTCTCCCAGCTGAGCTATGGCCCCACGGGCTGGAAAGCGCGAAATTCTAGCGGCGCGCGGGCGCCCGCGCAAGCGTTGCGGCATCCAGCGGCCCACATCCGCTGCCCGACATTCATCGGGCGCCGCTACAGGTCATTGCTCGCGGGGGCGAGATCCATCGAAACAAGGGTGCCGGCAGGCGCCAGCGGGCGCAGCGTCGCCACGCCGTGGCCGCGTTCGGCCAGGTAATGCAGCCACTTGCCGAGGAAGGTGTTCATGCGCAGGCGGTGGTCCACCAGCCGCGCCGGCGGCGGGAACATGCCCAGCACGTCCTGCCAGCGGCGTCCGACGTAGCAGTGCGTGGCCTCGAGCTGGCGCGCGTCGCTGTACAGGCGCAGCCATGCGGAGGGGTCGGGCTCGCCGGTGACCGGATCGCGCAACGCATAGGTCAACCGCAACTCGGTGGTATAGGCGTGCTGCGCGACCACGTCCAGGCGCAGGTCCAGCCCGTCGCCGATGCACGATTCCCAACTGCCCTCGCCCAAATCCGCCGGCTCGAACAGGCGCACCAGCAGGTCGTGGTTCTCCGCGTACAGGCCCATCAGCCAGCCGAAACGGCTCAGGCGCGGGATGCGTTCGATGCGGGCAAGGACCGGTGGCATGGCTCGATCCTACACGCGCATCCGCGCCGGCGGCAGCATTGACGACGCGCGCCGGCGGGCATACGTTAAGAGTCTGCGCCGCACGCTTCCCGATCGGGAAGGCTGCGCTTCCGCCGCTCAGAACATCTCGCGGTTCAATCCCAGCACTTCCAGCACGCGGCTCGAGATCTCCTCGATCGAGGCGTGCGTCGTGCTCAGCATCTGGATGCCTTCGTTGCGCAGCAGTTCCTCGGCCGCGGCGACCTCGCGCTTGCACGTGTCGAGCTGCGCATAGCGTGAGTTCGGGCGGCGTTCCTGGCGGATCTGCTGCAGGCGTACCGGATCGATCGTCAGGCCGAACAGCTTGGATCGGTACGGCCGAAGCTTCGGCGGCAGCCGGTCCGTTTCCAGGTCTTCCTCGGTCAGCGGGTAATTGGCGGCGCGCACGCCGTGGTGCAGCGCCAGGTACACGCAGGTCGGCGTCTTGCCCGCGCGCGACACGCCCACCAGGATCAGGTCGGCTTCGCTGTAGTCCATGCTCACGCCGTCGTCGTGGGCGAGCGCGTAGTTCATCGCATTGATGCGGCGGTCGTAGGCGTCGAAGTCGACCATGCCGTGGGCACGCCCGACCTGCGACTGGCGCTGCATGTTGAGCTCGCGCTCCAGCGGCTCGATGAAGGGCGCGAACACGTCGAGCATCAGCGCCCCGCTTTCGGCGATGGCGGCGTTGAGCGCAGGGTCGACGCAGGAGTTCACGACCACGGGCCGCAGGCCGTACTCGACCCCGGCCTGCCGGATCTCCTTCGCCGCGGCGCGTGCCTTCTCCAGGGTGTCCACGAACGGGAGCCGGTCGGTCACGAAGCGGACGTTGGCGAACTGGGTCAGGAGGCTGTGGCCGATGGTCTCGGCGGTGATGCCGGTGCCGTCGGAAACGTAGAACACCGGGCGCAGGTCGGTCATGTCGGCTCCAGTTTCGGCCCGCGGACGGGCCCGGGGCGGATCGGGTTGCTAAAATAGCCGAAACCCCGCGGAGTCCCCCCCTTTGAGCGCCCCCGGCAGGATGAAGAACATCCTGTGGCTGCACGACCTGCGCCTGTCCCATAGCCATGGAAGCGGTGGGACCGGTTAATCATAACTGCTACCAGGGTAGCAGAGTCG
>DATJDY010000189.1:0-9052 GCA_035497155.1 Luteimonas sp. | reverse complement strand
ACTCCAGCGCGGAGCGCACGCCGTGGAGCTGCAGCAGGTTCATCGTGGGCTCCATCGAGCCGTCCTCACGATCTGCGATGAACAACTTGCGCAGCGGGTTCTTCTTGTTGCCGTGTTCCTGCGCTTCCTGCCCGCCGGGGGAGGTGATCGAGCCGCCGACGAACGACACGCCGACGGGCTCGAACTTGCCGTGCGGCGGCAGCGACTTCGCGGCGTAGCCGGCCCAGAAGCTGTGGAGGTCGCCAGCGAGGATGGCGAAGCCGGTGATGCCGTTGTCGCGCACGGTGTCGAAGATCTCGCCGCGCTCGTGGTAGCAGCCGCCCCAGTCGCCGTTGCTCTGCACGGCGTAGCCGTCGGTCCACTTCGGCCAGTCCTTCGGCACGAAGCCTTCCGGCAGGTTCTGCGGGTCGACGCGCTGGTCGTGCGTGCCCAGCGAGGTGCCCCAGATCTTCCAGGTCGCGGTGGCGTTGCGCAGGCGCTCGAGGAACCAGGCCTTCTGCCTGGCGCCGAGCATCGACTGCGGCGGGCCGTCGACGCGGTAGTTGGGGATCGACTTCGCGCCGAACACGATCTCCGCCGGCGGATGGCCGCCGGCGTATTCGCGGCCGCTGTCCACCTGCATCGACAGCGCCTCGGGGAAGAAGGGATACGGCACGCCGTCGAACAGTGCGCCGAGTTTCGGATCGTTCGAATAGTCCTTGCCGCGGAAGGCGCGCTGGTCGGTGAGGATCAGGTCGATGTGCTGGCCCCAGCGCAGCGCGCGGTAGATGACCAGGCTTTCGATCGCGGCGAGGTTGTTCGGCTCGAGACCGAGGCCGTCGTCATCGAACTCGGTCACCGCGACGTCGGACACCGCGGGGGCGTCGAAGCGATCCAGTCGCTGGCCGGGCGCGGCGACGCGCATCGGCTGGTATTCGAACCAGGCCTGGTTCGCCGCCACCTTGAGCTTCTGGCCCGGCAGGTCGCCTTCGCCCGGGAACGACATGATCGACTGCCACGCCAGCCACGAGAACTCGTGGTTGTCCCAGATGCAGACGAATGGCCAGCGCGCGCGCGCGTCCTGCAGGTCGGGGTCGACGAGGTAGCCCTTGTACAGCGCGCGGTAGTCGTCGAGCGAGCCGGGCACGGTGAAGCGGTTGTTCGCGACCTTGCGGCCGTGCCGGTACGACACCGGGAAGGTGATGCGACGGTCGTAGCGGTGCCCGTCCTTGACCTGGTCCGGCGTCTGGATCACTTCGTACACGAAGTCGCCGAGGTGCAGCACGAAGCCGAGGCGCTCGTCCGGCGCGGCGCGCTCGTCTTCGTAGATCATGCGGCGGTACGCGTTCATCGCGCCTTCGGGCGCGCTCTGGCAGCTGACGAAGGCGAAGCGCGCCGGGCGCGGATCGTCCGCCGCGGGCGCGGTCAACGTGCGGCCGATGCGGCTCCCGTTGCCTTCCTCGTCGACGAAGCGGTAGAAGAACTCGCCACCGGCCGGCAGGTCGCCGACGAGCACGCGGCAGGTCCAGTCGGACGCGGCCGCCACCGGCGCTGCGGTCGTCGCGATGACGCGCAGGAAGTCGGCGTCCTCGGCGACTTCGACCAGCAGCTTCGCGTCCTTGCGGCCGTCGTCGTAGGGCCGCCGCGTCCACAGCAGCACGCTGTTCGCATCCGGATCGCCGGAAGCCACGCCATGCGGGAACAGCGCGCGCCGCTCGCGCCAGCCGCTCGACGAGGGCCGCAGCGTCGAGCAGCTCCAGGCGAGCGTCGCGCCCATTGCTGCGGCGAGCTTCAGGAACTCGCGTCGGTCGAGTGTCGGCATGTCGGCTCCCCCGCCGCAGCGTCGATGCGACGAACCCTAGACCCCGACTCCAGGCATTGGACGTGCCGGAAGTCCCCGTGCCGGCGGACACCAGCGGCGGCGGCGACCTGCGCGCCGGTCAACCCCGCCGCGCGCACCACCCGTGGATCATCCCTGCCTGGTGGAACCGCAGCGGCGCGAGGAAGCCGGCATCGGCCACCAGCGCGGCAACCCTGCCGGGCGGCAGGATGGCGACGTCCCGCGCGTACCCCGCGCGTATGCGTTCCAGCGCCGCGTCGTCGAGGCCCGCGCCCGACATCGCCCGCATCCACAGGCGCAGCATCGGGGGATAGTCGGGCGCTTCGGTATCCCACGCCAGGTCCGCCCACGCGAGCATGCCGCCGGGCTGCAGGCGCTCGGCGATCTCGCCGAAGAAGCGGGTGCGTGCCTCCGCATCCAGGATGAACTGCGACACCAGGAAACAGGTGGCGCCGTCGAAGGCAGGCGCATCGGGCAGCGTCCCGACCAGTCCGTCGTGGAACTCGCAACGGTCCGCGAACCCGTCCCGTTCGGCGCGCTCGCGGCACCTGGTGATCATCCCCGGCGCGGGATCCAGCGCCAGGAATCGCCAGCGCGGGAACCGCTTCGCCAGGTACGCGATCTCCGCACCGGTGCCTGCACCGACGCAGAGCAACCGGGCGTCGCCGGGCAGCTCGGCGAACACGGTCTCCAGCAGGAAGTACAGGCTCTCGCGGATCGGGGCCATCCGTGCCCACTGCGCGTCGTAGCCGGCGGCCTGCTGATCGAAGAGGGTGTCGAGATCGTGTTGTTGCATGAGGGGTTCCCGCGCGGCGACGCAACCACGATACCGAAGGCGTCAAGTCCCTGTCGCGACTCGGTGCGGCGCGCATTGATCGGGCAAGACGGATCGGCGATGCTTCCGCGCATGGCGAAGCGAGCGCACATCGTGCAGTTCAAGGCGAAGCTGATGCGCCCGGCCAGTCCGAAGGGCGCGGCCTGGACGTTCCTGGTCCTGCCGAAGGATGCGAGCGCGAAGCTGCCGACGCGCGCGATGACGAGCGTCGAAGGCACGCTCGGCGGCGCGCCGTTCGAGGCGACGCTCGAACCCGATGGCCAGGGCTGCCACTGGCTCAAGGTGCCGAAGGCGCTGCGCGAAGCCGCCGGCGCCGCGGCCGGCGACACCGTCGCGGTGGCGATGACGCCGATGGAAAAGCAGCTCGAATCGCCCGTGCCCGCGGACCTGCGCGATGCGCTCAAGGCGCACCCGGCGGCGAAGGCGACGTGGGACGCCACCACGACGGTCGCGCGCCGCGACTGGATCGCGTGGATGACCTCCGGCAAGCAGGCGGCGACGCGCGACAAGCGCCTCAAGGCGATGCTGGACATGCTCGAGCACGGCAAGAAGCGCGTGTGCTGCTTCGACCGCTCCGGCATGGCCGGCAACAACTTCAGCGCGCCCGAAGCGGCGGAGTAACCGCCGGGCGAGCGTGCCGATGCCGTCTACTTGTAGCGCGTCCCCAGCACCAGGTCCCACAACGGCGAGGTCACGCCGAAGTTGCGGTCGGGATGGTGGTGGTGCACATGGTGGCTCGCCGCCCAGCGACGCATCCACGGATGCCTGAACCGGCTCCGGTGGATCCAGGCATGGCATTGGCCGTAGACGAAGTAGCCGCTTGCGATTCCGCCGCTCACGAGCAGTGCGTGGTCGAGCGCAAGCATCATGGACAGCAGGGCCACCAGCGCAAGCAGGAACAGCGGCGGCACGAAGAACGGCAGCGTTCCGATCCCGTCGGGATCCTGGTGGTGCCGCAGGTGGCCGCGCTGCATCGCGTGCCCCGCACCATGGAACAGCCAGCGGTGGAAAGCGTATTCGATCGGGCTGAACAGCAGCAGGCCGGAAAGGAACACCGACAGCGAGGCCAGGGGATGCGCATCGCCCGACGTCGCGCCCAACCCGGCGAGCACCACGCACATGCCGAGGTCGACGACCAGCGCGGCGGTCTGGTTGGCCCTGGTGACCGCCATGCGCTCCATCCCGTCGAGCGCACGATCGAACAGGACAAGCGGGCTTCTCATGCGAGGTGGCGCTCCGGAACAGGCAGACAGTGTGGACCACGTCGGGGTCGCAAGCGAATCGGCCCGGCAACCGCGCCGCCCGGTTCGACCTGCGGGGTCGCATGCACCCGCTCCAGGCGTTCGTGCAGCCCGGCCGGCCCGATGCGGCAGCGCATCGATGGCGCAGTCGTTGCGGCGCGGCACTCCCTATTGCTTCATCGCGGTCGCCTGGCTTTCGGTGTGCGCGACGCATTTCCACGCACCGTCCATCCGCACCCACGTCGACGAGTCGCAGACGTCCTGCTCCATCTCCTGCCCGTCCATCCGCATCTTCTGGTGCGCGCGATAGGTGGCGATGGCGATGTCGTCCGTGGGGAACAGGACGTCCATGTCGGACAGCGCGTATTCGAGCAGGCCGTGCTTCGGATCGGTGAGCATCCTGCCGTACTGCGCCGGGTCGAACTGCATCGCGCCGTGGCTGCTGACCATCAGCGCGCGCGGCGCGAGCAGGCGGGTGGCGGCGTCGACGTCGCGGTCGACGAGGGATTGCCAGAAGGCGCGCTCGAGGTCTTCGATTTCCGTGTTGCGCGTTGCCGTCGTCATGCGGGATCTCCTTCTTTGTGCGGTAGCGCACATGCTCCCAGCCTGAACATTCGCAGTGCGTGAGAGATGAACACGCGCGTGCTTCACCAAGCCAACACTGCCGCATCGCGAGTATGTCTGGACCGGCGCACGCGCAGCGATGGCAACGCGCAAAGTGAATGCGCGTGCGTCCGGCACCCCACACCAGGAGAGAGCAAGATGAGCGACGTCAAGAAAGACCACAGCATTGGTTCGGGCACCGGCGCGATCGCGGGTGCGGTCACTGGCGCGGCGGTCGGTTCCGTGGCCGGTCCGATCGGCACGGTGGTCGGCGCGGTTGCCGGCGGCGCGATCGGCGCGAAGGCGGGCGACTCGATCGCCGAAGCCGTCAACCCGACCGAATACACCAACTACTTCGAGACCAACTACAAGAGCGTGCCGTACTACCAGAGCGGCCGCGACTGGAGCGACTACCAGCCGGCCTACCAGTACGGCTACGACACCTATGGCCAGTACCGCGGCCAGAAGTTCGAGGACGTGGAGTCGTCGCTGGAACGCGATTGGGACAGCAGCCGCGCGCGTTCGCGCCTGGCCTGGAACGAGGCCCGCGATGCCGTGCGTGATGGCTGGCATCACATCGAGCGCGCGATGCCGGGCGACGCGGACCGCGACGGCCGCTGAGGCCCGTCCAGGGAGCAGGCGCAAGCCGCGATCGCGGCCCGCCGCTCCTACACAGCGCATGAACACGGCCGGCCTTAGCGTCGGCCGTGTTCTTTTCCGAAGACGCGAATCCGCGAGAGGGGAGACCATGGGCAACCTGAAGAAGGACCACGTGCTGGGCGCCGGCAGTGCCGCGCTGGCGGCAGGCGCCGCGGGTGCGGCGATCGGGGGGCTGGTCGCCGGACCGGCCGGGGTCGCGGTCGGCGCGGCCGCGGGTGGCGCGCTCGGCGCGGTCGCCGGGCAGCGCGTGTCCGAGAAGGCCGATCCGCGCGAGGACCTGGGCCACTTCCAGCAGATCTTCAAGACGATGCCGTACTACGTCGACGGCATGGACTGGCACGACTACGCACCGGCCTATCGCTACGGCATCCAGACCTGGCATGCGAACCGCGGCCAGGGCATCGAGGCGATGGAGTCGCAGCTGCACGGCGGCTGGGAGCAGGCGGCGCGGTTCGGTTCGCGGCTCGAGTGGCGCGAAGCGCGGCCCGCGATCGCGCATGCCTGGCAGTCGCTGACCGAGAACGCGTAAGGCCCCGCCGCGGAACCACGGTGTCCCGCCGACATCGGCGAGCCCGCCTTTGCACATGCACTCCGGCGCGCCCCCGGCGGGCGTCCGGTACGATGCGCCCTGCACCCGCACCGGATCCGCCGCCCCCATGAGCGACCCCCGCAAGCCCGCCGGCGCCGATGCCGGCGCCGCCAACGACGTCAGCCGCGACCAGGCCGAGGACGCCGTCCGCACCCTGCTGCGCTGGGCCGGCGAGGATCCCTCGCGCGAGGGCCTGCTGGACACGCCCAAGCGCGTGGCCAAGGCGTACCGCGACTGGTTCAGCGGCTATGCGCTGGATCCGGACGACTACCTGCGCCGCACCTTCGAGGAAGTCGCCGGCTACGACGAACTGATCGTGCTGCGCGACATCGAGTACGAATCGCATTGCGAGCACCACATGGCGCCGATCATCGGCAAAGTGCACGTGGGCTACCTGCCCGACGGCAAGGTCGTGGGCATCAGCAAGCTCGCGCGCGTGGTCGACGCGTACGCGCGCCGCTTCCAGGTGCAGGAGAAGATGACCGCGCAGATCGCCGATTGCATCCAGCGCGTGCTGGCGCCGCGCGGCGTCGGCGTGGTCGTCGAGGGCGCGCACGAGTGCATGACCACGCGCGGCGTGCACAAGCGCGGCGTGAGCATGGTGACCTCGAAGATGCTGGGCTCGTTCCGCGACGACGCGCGCACGCGCGCCGAGTTCCTGCGCTTCATCGGCCGCTGATCTCACGCGGTCGCCACGGCCGGGCACGGACAGTGCCGGCCATGGCCGAAACCCTGGATTGCCTCGTCGTCGGCGCCGGCCCGGCAGGACTCGTCGCCGCAACCTACCTGGCGCGCTTCCGCCGCCGCATCGCGGTGGTGGACTCGGGCGCGAGCCGCGCGCGCTGGATCCCGACCAGCCACAACTGTCCCGGATTTCCGCTCGGCGTAAGCGGGACGACGTTGCTGGCGCGGCTCCGCGAGCAGGCGGAGGAACATGGCGTCGTGGTCACGCCGGGGCGCATCGACTGGCTGCTGCGCGAAGCCCACGGCCATGGCGGTTCCGTGTTCGTCGCGCGCGACGCGGCGGGCAACACCTGGCGCGCAGCGACGGTGATCCTGGCGACGGGCATCGTCGACAGGCTGCCCGAAGTCGAGGGTGGCCCCGAGGCGCTGGCCGCGGCGATCGAAGCCGGGACGCTGCGATTGTGTGCCGTGTGCGACGCGTACGAAGCGCGCGACAGCCGCATCGCCGTGCTCGCGCCCGGCGAAGAAGCGCGGCGGCATGCGGCGTTCCTGCGCACGTTCTCGCGCACGGTCGATGCGATCGACAGCAGCGCGCCCTACCGGCTCGAATGCGATGCCGGCGGCTGCCGCATCGAGACCGCGGCGCTCGACGGCGATGGCACCGGCGATGGCGCCGTCGGTCCGGTGCGCGAATACGACACGCTGTACCCCGCGCTCGGCAGCGACTCGCAATCGCAGCTCGCGCAGGCCCTCGGTGCGGCCGTCGACGACGAGGGCGCGCTGCGCACGGACGCCCACCAGCAGACCTCGGTCGACGGCCTCTACGCCATCGGCGACGTGGTCAGCGCGCTCAACCAGATCGCGGTCGCCGTCGGCCACGCCGCCATCGCCGCCACCGCCGTCCACAACCGGCTGCCCGCCAACCCGCGAGCTATGATCGGCCAACGCCGCTGAGCGCCTTGCCGCCGGCTTGCCAACCAGGAGCGACGACATGAACCTTGCGATGCTGCGCCGGGTGGCCTTCGGCCTGTTCGTATTGGCGGCTTGCACCGGGACCGACTCGCCGCCTGCGCTTGCAACCGGCCTGGAGCCGGGCACCCACACCGGTACGTTGCAGGGCGCTCCCTACCGCATCGATATCCCGGCAGGCTGGAACGGCGACCTGGTCATGCTGATGCACGGCTACCAGCCCGCCGGTGCGCCACAGGCGACACCGATGAAGGCGGCCGATGCCACGTCCATCTTCCTTGCGCGGGGTTATGCCGTCGCGCAGAGCGCATATGCCTCGCAAGGCTGGGCGGTGGGCGACGCCATCGTCGACAACGAACGGCTCCGCGAGGAATTCACGCGCGCGTTCGCACGTCCTGCGCACACCTATGTTTACGGCTTCTCGCTCGGTGGCCTGGGCGCTGCGGCAAGCATCGAGCGCTATCCGCACGCCTACTCGGGCGCGCTGGTCATGTGCGGTGCGACCGTATCGACGCCCGAACTCATGTCGCGCGCCCTGGTCGAACCGCTGCTGGCGTTCGACACGCTGATTCCCGGAGTCCTGCCGGATCCGGCGGCTCCCGATTCGCCGCCGTTCGTTCCGCCGGGCGTCTTCGCCAAGGCATTGCAAGCGCACCCGGAGCAGGCCGCCATCCTGGAAAAGCGCCTGCAGGAAACCGCGGACACGTTGCCGACGCTGTCGCTGTATTACATGATCCTGCGCGAGTTCGAACAGCGTGCGGGCGGCATGCCGGTGGACAACCGCAGCACCGCCTATCACGGCTTCGGCGACGACGCAGCCTTCAATCGCAAGGTGCGCCGCTATGCCGGCTCGGAGGCTGCCATGGCCTATGCCCGGGACAACGTCACGTTGACCGGCCGCATCGGCGTGCCGCTGGTGATGCAGTGGAACACCTTCGACCAGACCATCCCGGCGCGTTTCCATCCGGTCTATCCCGAGCAGGTGCGCGCGGCGGGCAATGGCAAATGGCTGACGGTCCTCGCACCGGCCGGCGAGGAGCACTGCAATTTCACCGACGCGCAGATCGCCGCGGCGTTCGGAACGCTGGTGCGGACCGCCACGGTCCATGTCCAGGCTCCGACGGCCCGATAAAATTGCCCGGGTGATATTGACAAGGCAAATTAAATCCGGGTAAATTACCCGGCATGATCAGTTCACACCCCCTTTCGACCCGTGTCACGGCCTTCGTCGGCGACCGCCTGATCGCCGGTGGTCCCCTGCGCAGCGTGGCCCTGACGGCCCGCCAGGTGCTGGACGTCGACCCCGCCGCCAACCTCCTCATCTTCGATGACGCCGAGCAGCGCCAGGTCGAGATCGACCTCCGCGGGAGCATGGCCGAGCTGGTGCAGCGGCTCGCCGCGGCGCCCGATGACGCGACGTCGAAGCCGACGCCGGGCGGCAGCGCAGGCGCGACCACGGCCACGACCGCAGCCGCAGCCGCAGCCGCAGCCGCGAAGCCCGAGGCGCCGGCGGCGCCGCGCGGCCGCGGCCGCCCGAAGCTCGGCGTCGTCGCCCGCGAGGTGACCCTGCTGCCGCGCCATTGGACCTGGCTCAACGCGCAACCGGGCGGCGCATCGGTCGCCCTGCGCAAGCTGGTCGAAGCGGCGCGCCG
>DATJDY010000188.1:0-4954 GCA_035497155.1 Luteimonas sp. | reverse complement strand
ACGCCGTAGACGAACATCGGCGTGTCGTCCTTCGATGGCGCCGACAGGATCACCTTCTTCGCGCCGGCGTCGAGATGCTTCTGCGCGGTTTCCTTCGTCAGGAACAGGCCGGTGGACTCGATGACGACGTCCGCCTTCACTTCGTCCCACTTCAGGTTGGCCGGGTCGCGTTCCTGGGTCAGGCGGATCTTCCTGCCATTGACGAGCAGGTGGCCGCCGTCCACCGCGACGTCGCCGTCGAAGCGGCCGTGCACGGAGTCGTACTTCAGCATGTAGGCCAGGTAGTCCGGCTCGAGCAGGTCGTTGATGGCCACGATCTCGATGTCGTTGCCGAAGTTCTGCACCGCCGAACGCAGCACGTTGCGCCCGATCCGGCCGAAACCGTTGATGCCCACCCTGATCGCCATGTCGCCTGACTCCTGGAAGTAAGGAAGGTACGGGAGATTCCCGTGGAATCCGGGTATTTTAACCTGCAACCGCCACCCGGCCGCCCGGCCGGTCCCCGGACCCCATGCCACTGAATCGCAGGCCCCCGATGCCCACGCAGAAGCCCGCCGCAAGGCCGCACCGCCGCTTCGCCACCCGGTTCCCGGTGATCTTCCTGGCCCTGCTCGCGACGCTGCTCGCCAGCGCGCCGGCGCTGGCCTGGAGCGCGCTCGGCCACCGCCTCGTCGGCGCGCTCGCCGAGCGCCACCTGAGCCCCGAGGCCGAGGCCCAAGTGAAGCTGCTGCTCGCGGGCGAAGCCAATCCGACGCTCGCCGGCGTGGCCGACTGGGCCGACCGTTTGCGCGACCTCGATCCGGAGCGCTTCAAGGCAACGTCGCAGTGGCACTACGTGAGCATCCCGCCCGGCGCCGGTTGCGACTACGTGCCGCCGCGCGACTGCCCCGACGGCCAGTGCGTCATCGGCGCGATCGAAGCGCAACGCAAGATCCTCGCCGACCGCTCGCAGCCGCTGGAAGCGCGGCGCGACGCGCTGAAGTTCATCGTCCACTTCGTCGGCGACATCCACCAGCCGATGCACGCCAACGACAAGGACGACGCGGGCGGCAACAAGTTCCAGGTCAGCCTGCGCACCGACCTGCAGCCGGAAGCCTACGCGCGCAAGAACTACGTCGACGGCGTGATGGGCACCAACCTGCATTCGGTCTGGGACTTCTACATCCTGGGCAGCACCGGTTTCGGCAGCGACATGCCGGCGGTCGAGCCCTACGCCGAAAAGCTCGACAAGCTGCCGTGGCCGCCGATGCCGCCGGACGGCCCGGCGACGGGTCCCGAAGCCTGGGCAGGCGAGTCCTGCCGCCTCGTCGACGCGCGGCACCTCTATCCCGCCGGGCACAAGCTCGACAGCGCCTACCTCGACGCTTTCCGCCCGCTGGCGGAGCAGCGCGTGCGACAGGCCGCATGGCGGCTGGCGCAGATCCTGGACGCCGACCTCGGCGGCAGCTGAGGCGCGCGACAGGACGCACACGACGCTGCAGCGGCGAACGCCGCTGCGATGCCGCGCCGGTCAGGGCTTCGCGGGCGGCGCCGGCACCTGCGGTGGCATGCCGAGGCGCTCGCGCACGACCGGCTCCAGGCTGGTGAGTCCGGCCTGGCGCCCGAATTCCAGCGCGGCTTCCGGCGTCATTCCGCCCGAATGCGCGGCACCGATCGCGAGCAGCGCACCTGCGCGGTTGCCGGACGCGCAATGCACGAACACCGGCGCATCGCTCGTCTTCAACAGCGTCCACAGCCGCCGCGCGTTGTCGGCGTTCACCGCATCCGCGCCGGCCACCGGGATGCCGATGTAGGCCATGCCGGCGGCGGCGACTTCCGCGGCTTCATTGCGGCCGGCCATTTCCGCGTCCGGGCGCAGGTTCACGACCATGGTGACGCCCTGCGCCTTCAGCGCGGCCCAGTCGGCGGGCGCGGGCTGGCCGCCCGTGTACAGGCCCGGGCGCGGCTGGTGCCACTGCGATGCGGGCTGGCCGGGCGCGGGCGCGGATGGCACGGGCGCCACCTGCGCGGGCGCAGCCGGCTGCGTCGACGCGGGCTGCCCGGCCGCAGCGGCAGGAGCCGCCTGCGCGCGCGCTTCACGCGCCGGCGCACAGGCCAGGAAGGCGACGGCAAAGAGGGCGGCCGGCAACGCGCTGCGCTTCATCGGGCGGCTCCAAGCTAAAGTGGCGCCTACCTTAGCGAATCCGGGCCCGTCCATGGCACCGCTGGTCCGCCCGTTCTTCCATCCGGGCAGCAATACCTGGAGCTACGTGGTGGGCGAAGGCGACGGCGGCGCCGCGGCCATCGTCGACCCGGTGCTGGATTTCGATGCCGCGGCGGCGCGCACCGGCACCGCGTCGGCACAGGCGCTGCTCGACCACGTGCATGCACACGACCTGCGCGTCGAATGGATCCTGGAGACGCACGCGCACGCCGACCACCTCAGCGCCGGCGATTGGCTGCGCCGGCAGCTGCCGGGCGCCCGGCTCGCCATCGGCGAAGGCATCCGCACCGTGCAGGCGACGTTCCGGCCGGTGTTCGGGCTCGGCCACGACTTCCCGGTCGACGGCTCGCAATTCGACCACCTCTTCACCGACGGGGAATCCTTCGCGATCGGCGCGCTGCAGGCAAGCGTCATCGCCGTGCCAGGCCACACCGGCGACAGCTGCGCCTATCTCGTCGGCGACGCGCTGTTCCCGGGCGACTCGCTGTTCATGCCCGACGGCGGCACCGCGCGCTGCGATTTCCCCGGCGGCGACGCCGCCACGCTGTACCGCTCGATCCGCCGGCTCTACGCGCTGCCCGAGGCCACGCGCGTGTTCGTGTGCCACGACTACGGTCCGGGCGGGCGCGACGTCGCGTGCGAGACGAGCATCGGCGCGCAAAAGCGCGGCAACATCCACCTCCGCGACGACACCACGGAAGCGGAGTTCGTTGCGATGCGCGACGCACGCGACGCGACGCTCGCGGTCCCGGCGCTGCTGCTGCCGGCGCTGCAGGTGAACCTCCGCGCGGGCGCGCTCCCCGAGCCCGAGGCGGACGGCATCCGCTACCTGCGCCTGCCGATCAACGTCCTGTGACTTCGCCCGACCTGCTGCTGGCGGCGCTGTTCCTCGCCGTCGCGACGATCTATGCCTCGGTGGGCCATGCAGGCGCGAGCGGCTACATCGCCGCGATGGCGCTGATGGGCTTCGCGCCGGAGCAAGTGCGCCCGACCGCGCTCGCGCTGAACCTGCTCGTCGGCGGCATCGGCCTGTTCCGCTGGTGGCGCGGTGGCCACGTGCGCTGGCGCAACGTGCTGCCGTTCGTGCTCGCGTCCGCGCCCGCCGCGTTCTTCGCCGCGCAGGTGAAGCTGCCGCGCGAAAGCTACTCGATGCTGCTCGGCATCGTGTTGCTCGTCGCCGCGATCGGCGTGTTCCGGCATGCCGCCCGCGCCGAACAGGAAGATCGCGATACCGCGGGGCGCCGGGTGCCCTGGTTGCCGGGCCTCGTGGTGGGCGCGGGCATCGGCGTGCTGTCGGGGCTCACCGGCACGGGCGGGGCCATCTTCCTCACGCCGCTGCTGCTGTTCGCGCGCTGGATGCCGACGCGCGAGGCGAGCGGCACATCCGTCGCTTTCGTGTGGATCAATTCGCTGACCGGACTCGCCGGCCTGCTGCATGCGACCGGATCGTTGCCGTCGATGCTGCCGCTGTGGCTCGGCGTGGTCGCGGTGGGCGCGTTGCTCGGCAGCCAGCTCGGGCTGCACTGGCTGCCGGTGCGCGGGCTGCGCCGCATGCTCGGCGTGGTGTTGCTCGTCGCCGCGGCGAAGCTGCTGTTCGCCTAGCGGCCCGGTTCCCCGCTCGACGCGGCACGCCCGCCCACCAGCCGCGAGGACGCGACCTGCGCCTTGCCCGCATGGCGCTCGAACGTGAACGCATACGTCAGGCGCACTGGCACGTGCGTGAGCGCGATTTCCCTGCCCCGGCAATCGCCACGCTCGCGCTGCGCGCGCAGGTGCTCCGGGAAGTGGCAGATCGCGGCGGCGGAAAAGCTCCACGCCTGCATCGCATGCATCACCGATTCTTCGTACGGTGCGACCTGCGCATTCGCCTGCCCGGGACAACGATCGCTGCCATGCAACGGCGCCAGCCGCGAGATGTCGCCGGCCGCGTCGAGCCAGGCTTCCACGCAGACGGTGACCGGCGCCACGTCGCCCGCGGCGACACCGGGCGGAAACGCCGGCGCCGGCGAGTCAAGCTCCGACGGCATCACGAACAGGGAGAGTTCGTCCATCTGGTATTGCGGCTGGCCAGCCGGCTGCAGCAATGCATGGTCGACGCGCGTGCTGTCCGGCGCTGAAGCGACATGCGCAACGGGTGTCGCGCATGCCGAGAGCAGGAAGAAAGTGGCCGCTGCCGGAAGACGGGCGGCCGTCTTCGTTTGCATCATCGCGATCAACCCTGTGCGGATGCCTTTGGTTCCCCGGGCGAGAACGTCACCGGTACGCGAACGCGCCCTGCGACCGGCTTGCCATCCTTCACCTGCGGGGTGAACTTCCAGTCCCATGCATTCTTGGCTGCCGCGGCAACCAGTCTCCGGTCCGACGTCGTCGCACTTTCGACACTCACTCCGGTGATGCTGCCATCGGCCGCCACGTCGATGAGCAGCATGATCGTGCCACCGGAGCCGGCGTCGACGGAATCCTTCGGATAAGCGGGCGGCGGGATCCGGACTTCGCCGACGGGGAAGTCACTGGGGTTGATCTTGATCGTGCCGACGACATCGCTTGCCGCGGTCTCCGAGCCGTTCGAGGCGGCATCCTGAGGCTGCGAGGCCCAGGCCGCGAAGGCCGCGGCGGAGGCGAGGATGGCGACGGCCGCATTGCCCGCGATGCGGCGGCGACGGGTGGCGATGGGTTCCCTGAGCATGGCGATTCTCTCCTTGAGCGGGTGGCCGAAGCCGAAGTGGCAGGCCAGCGGCGACGCTTCGGCGC
>DATJDY010000187.1:0-2124 GCA_035497155.1 Luteimonas sp. | reverse complement strand
TGGCGACGATCACCAGGCCCGCGAAGGCCTCGGAGATGTGCAACACGGACATCGCCGGCTCGAGCGCGTCGACGAACCAGTCCGACACGAGCGCCGCCAGCACTGAGGCGCCGGCGAGCATGCCGACGGCAAGCGCGAGTGGCCAGCGCGGCGCCTCGTGGTGCATCGCCGGCGTCGCGGCCTCGTCGCGGTCGCGCCGCAGCGAAGCGGGCAGGGTGAGCACGAACAGCGCCAGCAGCACCACCGACACGATCATCGACAGCGCGTCCTCGTGGCCGGCCGCCGGGGCGTGAACGTAGTAGGCGAGGGAGGGCAGCACCATCGCGACCACAGACAGCACCATCAGCACGATCGTCGATCGCGCGCGCTTCGAATCGATCGGCTGCGACCCGTGCTTCACGCCGCCGACCACGAAGGCCAGGCCCATCACCAGCAGCAGGTTGGCGAGGATCGAGCCTATCAGCGCCGCCTGGACCACCGCGACCAGCCCCGCCTTGAGCGCGAACAGGGCGATGAACAGTTCCGGCAGGTTGCCCAGCGCCGACTGCAGCACGCCCGTGGCCCCGGCGCCGAAGCGGTCGCCCATCTGCTCCACGCTGCGCCCGACCAGCGAGGCCAGCAGCGCCACCGCCGCCGCGCAGCACAGGAAGGCGAGCACGGGTCCGGCGCCGAGGAAATGCGCCGCACCGGCGCCGGCCGATGCGAGCGCGGCGCCGCCGAGCACGACCAGGTCGGAACGGGTGAACGTGCGTCCGGCTGTCGCGTGGCGGGCGGTCATGCCGCGATTGTGCCTGCCCGGCCGCTCAAGGTGTCGTCATGGGGCCGAAGCGGACACCCGCCAGACGGTGTCGCCGACATCGTCGGCGACGAGCAATGCGCCGTGGCGGTCGATGGCCACGCCGACCGGCCGGCCGCGCGCTTCCCCGTTGTCGCCGAGGAAGCCCGTGAGCACGTCCACCTGCGGACCGGTGGGCATCGCGCCATGGAAAGGCACGAACACGACCTTGTAGCCGGCCGGTGGCTTCCGGTTCCAGGAGCCGTGCAGGCCGACGAAGGCGCCGTCGGCGAACGTCGCCGGAAGCGCGCCGGCGCTCGCCTTGTTCGCGAACACCAGGCCCAGCGGCGCGACGTGCGTTCCCAGCGCGAAGTCGGGCGCGATGGCTTTCGCGACCAGGTCGGGGCGCGGCGGCTGCACGCGCTTGTCGATGTGCGGGCCGTAGTAGCTGTACGGCCAGCCATAGAACGCACCGCGCTTCACCGACGTCAGGTAATCGGGCACGAGATCGCTGCCGAGTTCGTCGCGCTCGTTCACCACCGTCCACAAGATGCTCTTGCGCCAGCCCATGCCGTTGGGATTGCGCAAGCCCCCGGCGAATTCGGTGGCCCGGCCCGTCGCCGGGTCGATTTCGAGGATCAATGCGCGGCCCGCTTCCGCATCGATGCCGTTCTCCGCGACATTGCTGTTGGAGCCAACGGTGACGTAGAGCCGTCGCCCGTCGGGACTGGCGATGACGTTCTTCGTCCAGTGATGGTTGATCGGGCCGGCGGGCAGCGTGGCGACGCGTTCGGGCGCGGCGGTCGCGTGGACATCGCCGGCATGCCATGGCACGCGCAGCAGCGCATCCGTGTCGGCAATGTAGAGCGTGCCGCTGCGTCCATCCTTGCCGGCAACCAGTGCCATGCCGAACGGCGAGACGAGCTTGTCCAGGAACACCTCGCGGGTTTCCGCGACGCCGTCGCCATCGGCATCGCGCAGCAGGGTGATGCGGTTGGCGCTCGGCGTGGCCGCGCCGGCATAGGCCATGGCCTTGTCCATGATCTTCGCCTTCAGCGAGTCGTCGTCCTTCGGGCGATCCGGTGCGTTGGTCTCCGCCACGAGCACGTCGCCGTTGGGCAGTACATGGACCCAGCGCGGGTGGTCGAGCCCCGCCGCGAAGGCGTTGACGCGCAGCCCGGCGGCCGGCGTGGGCGCTTCGCCCGCGGGCCAGCCGGTCGCCTTCGCGATCTTGACGGTGGGGATGAGCGTGCGTTTCGGCGGTGGCAGCACCGGCGCGGGGCCGGTGCCCGCATCGAACGGCAGCCGCGCGCGCTCTCCGCAGCCGCCGAGCAGCAGCGCGATGGCGA
>DATJDY010000186.1:0-4344 GCA_035497155.1 Luteimonas sp. | reverse complement strand
CTTGAGCACGTCGACGTCGCTGTCGCCTCGGGTGTACTGGTAGGTCTCGGGCAGGAAGCGGCCTTCCGGATGCATGCCGGCATGGCCGATCGCGCGCATCAGCGCGGCGTCGTCCATCTTCGCCGACTCGTGCAGCAGCGGTTCGGCCTTCGCCAGCGCCGCGCGCAACTCGCGCAGGTTCCAGCCTTCGACGATGGTCACGCGATGGCTGATGACCTTGCCGTCGCGCATGCGCTCGAGCAGCTGGCGTGGCGTCGTGCCGGGCGGCAGCGCGTATTCGCCCACCTGCAGGTGGCCGGCGGCGCCGGTCTGGCGCGCGAGCACGCGCCACTCCGCGTCGTGGCCGCCCGTCGCGCCCGCGGCGTGCAGCTTGCGCAGCATCACCGTGAAGGAATCACCGGACTCGAGCACCAGGCTGTCGCCCTGCGCGAGGCCGTCGATCGGTGCGTCGGCGAAGCCCGCGTAGCGGTTCGCGGCCCAGAACGCGATCGCGGCCGCCAGCAGCGCGAGCACGACCAGCAGGCGCAACAGGCCACGACCGGCGGCGGGCCGCCGCCTGCGCGGTGTCCGTGCGCCCTTCGTGCCGCCCTTGCGTGCGTTGCGACTGGCCAAGTCCGTCATTCCCCCAGGTTGCCCGGTGCCGGCGCGAAGCCGGGATGCGATTGCGCCAGCGCGCGCCGCGCGCCTGCCACCGCCTCGCTCGTCGGCGGCCAGCGGCGCGATCCGAGGCTGACGACAGGCAGGATACCGCGCACCGCGTTGCACAGGACGATCGCGTCGGCACCTTCGACGTCGGCCACGGACAAGCGCGCCTCGTCGGCGCCGAGCGCGGCCAGCAATCGCGCGCGACAGGTGCCGGCGACGCCGCAGCGGTCGACCGCCGGCGTGGACCAGCGTGCACCGCGCAGCACGAACAGGTTCGCCGAGGTCGCCGAGACGACGTGGCCGTCCGTATCGCACACCAGGCCTTCATCGCAACCGGCGGCTACGGCCTCGGCGCGCGCAAGGACTTGTTCCAGGCGATTGCAATGCTTGAGGCCCGCCAGCGCCGGCTGCACGGCCAGGTGCGTGTCGCACCAGTACAGGCGCAAGCCTGAGGGCGGCGGCGCTTCGGGCAACGGATGGCGCGAGAGTTGCCAGGCCGGCGGCGCATCGACGGCAGGCGCGTAGCCGCGCGCAGTGCCGCCGCGCACGACCAGCAGCTTGAGCACGGCATCCACCCCGCCGGCGGTATCAACGACACCGGAGGCACCGGTGGCATCGCCGAGCAATTCGACAGCCTGCGCGTGCACGAACGCCTCGTCCGGCAATGCAATGCCGAGCCGTGCGCCGCCCTGCGCCAGGCGTGCCCAGTGCGCGTCCCACCATGGCAATGCGCCGCGATGCGCGCGCATGGTCTCGAACAGGCCGTCGCCGTAGGCCAGGCCGCGATTCCCCGGCGCGAGCGCGTCGACGCGCTTGTCGCCCTCGAAGCTGCGGACACCGGCCGTCGCGGACATGGATGTGGACGCGAAGGCGCTCATCCGGCCACGCCCAGCGCGCGCAACATGCCGCGCGCCTTGGCGCGGGTTTCGTCGAGTTCGCGCTGCGGATCGGAATCGGCGACGATGCCGCCGCCGGTGCGGAAGCGCAGCACGCCGCTGCCATCCGCTTCGCCTTCGAGTTCGGCGCTGCGGATCAGGATGTTGAGGTCGAGGTCGCCGTCGCGGTTGAGCCAGCCGAACGCGCCGGTGTACGCGCCGCGGCCCTGCCCTTCGAGCTCGGCGATGACCTGCATGCAACGCACCTTCGGGCAGCCGGTGATCGTTCCGCCGGGAAAGACGGCGCGGATCGTCGCGCCCGGCGTCGCATCGGCGCGCAGGCGGCCACGCACGTTGCTGACGATGTGGTGGACGTGCGCGTAGCTCTCGACCGTCATCAGCTCGTCGACTTCCACGCTGCCCGGCGCGCAGACGCGGCCGAGGTCGTTGCGTTCGAGGTCGATCAGCATGATGTGCTCGGCGCGCTCCTTCGGGTTGCCGACGAGCTCGCGCACGCGCGCCGCGTCGTCGTCGCCTGCGAAGCGCGGGCGCGTGCCGGCGATCGGGCGCGTCTCGACCAGATCGCCACGCACGGAGACCAGGCGTTCCGGCGAGGCGCTGACGACCGCCCAGCCCTCGCCCGCGAAGATGCCCGCGAAGGGCGCCGGGTTGTGCTCGCGCAACCGCGCGAACAGTGCCGCGGGCTCGGGTGCCGGCGCGTCGAAGCCCGCCTGCCAGCCGCGCGAGATGTTGGCCTGGAACAGATCGCCCGCGGCGAGATAGTCGAGCACGCGGCGGACATTGCCGGTGAAGCGATCGGGCGCTTCCTCCTCGATCGTCGCCGGCGGCTGCCACGCGGGCAGCGGCGGCAACGCGCGCGCGGCGGCGATGTCGGCGACGATCGCGTCGAGCATCGCTTCATGGCCGGCTTCGGCAACCGCGACGCACTCGCCGCTGGTGCGGTCGCGCAATACCGCCGCGGGGCAGCGCAGCGCCAGCGCAACGGGCACGCGACCCGGCGCGGGCGGCAGGGCGAGCACCGGCTCGACCTGACCGGCGAGTTCATACGCGAGGAACAGCGCCCAGCCGCCGCGGAAGGGCCAGCGCGGCTCCTCGCGCGGCAGGCGCGCGGCCTGCCACTGCGCGTCCAGGGCGTCGAGGAAGTCGCCGTGCGCAAGGTTGCCGCCATGCGCAGCGTCGGTGGCGATGCGAGCGCCATTGCGCACCAGCGTGCCATCGCGCGCCAGTTCGATCGAGTCGCCGTCGGCGGCTAGCAGGATGTCCCAGCGCCCCTGCGCCGTGCCCGCGGCCGAGGATTCCAGCAACAGCGGATAGCGCGACGCCGCCAGGCGCTGCAGCGCCGGCAGGTCCGTATCCGCGCCGAGGCTGCGGGTGGCGAGCATGCGCCGCCGCGCTCAGGCGCGGCGGAACACCAGCGTGCCGTTGGTGCCGCCGAAGCCGAAGCCGTTCGACACCGCGACGTCGATCTTCTTCTCGCGCGCCACGTTCGGCACGTAGTCGAGGTCGCAGCCCTCGCCCGGCTCGTCGAGGTTGATCGTCGGCGGGATGATGCCGGTGTGCAGCGCCATCACCGAGAAGATCGCCTCCACGCCGCCGGCGGCGCCGAGCAGGTGGCCGGTCATCGACTTGGTCGAGCTGACCATGGTCTTGTATGCGTCGTCGCCGAGCGCGCGCTTGATCGCCAGCGTCTCGGCCAGGTCGCCCAGCGGCGTCGAGGTGCCGTGCGCGTTGAGGTAGCCGATGTCGCCGGTGCCCACGCCCGCATCGGCCATCGCCGCGACCATGCAACGCGCCGGGCCTTCGCCGTTCTCGCTCGGCGCGGTCATGTGGTACGCGTCGGAACTCGCGCCGAAGCCGGCGAGCTCGCAGTAGATGCGCGCGCCGCGCGCCTTCGCCCGCTCGTATTCCTCGAGGATCAGGATGCCGGCACCGTCGCCGAGCACGAAGCCGTCGCGGTCCTTGTCCCACGGCCGGCTCGCGCGTTCGGGCTCGTCGTTGCGCGTGGACATCGCCTTCATCGCGCAGAAGCCGCCCATCGCGGTCGGCGTGGAGCCGCGCTCGGCACCGCCGGCGACCATCACGTCGGCGTCGCCGTACTGGATCATGCGCATCGCCATGCCGATCGAATGGTTGGCGGTGGCGCAGGCCGACACGGCCGAGAAGTTCGGCCCCTTGATGCCGGTGAGCAGCGACACCTGCCCCGGCAGCATGTTGATGATCGTGCTGGGCACGTAGAACGGCGATATCTTGCGCACGCCGCCCTCGTGGAACTTGATGGTCTGCTGCTCGATGCCCTGCAGGCCGCCGATGCCGGAGCCGACCAGCGCGCCGATGCGCTCGGCATTGGACTCGTCCACGGTGATGCCCGCGTCCTCGAGTGCCATCATCGAGGCGGCGACGCCGTAATGGATGAAGTCCTCCATCTTCTTGGCATCCTTCGGCGACACCCAGCGGGTGACGTCGAAATCGCGCACCGACCCCGCGATGCGGGTCGGGAACGTGGAGGCGTCGAAATGGGTGACCGGACCGATGCCGGAACGGCCGTTGACGATACCGTCCCAGCTGCTGGCAAGGTCGTTGCCGAGCGGCGAAACGATTCCCATGCCGGTGACGACGACGCGACGCTTGGACATGCCGGACTCTCCGTGTTGCAAATGCACGGGGCCGCTAATTGCGGCCCCGGCACGGTCTCGCGGACGCCAGGGCTTACGCCTTGACGTGCGCCTTGACGTAATCGATCGCCTGCTGGACGGACGTGATCTTCTCGGCTTCCTCGTCCGGGATCTCGCACTCGAACTCTTCC
>DATJDY010000185.1:0-4997 GCA_035497155.1 Luteimonas sp. | reverse complement strand
CGATCTGCCGTTCGATCCGGAGCGCGGCGTGGTCAGCAAGCCCGGCACCGCGAAGAAGCCCACCTACACCGACGTGTTCGGCGACTGGGTGTGCGACATGGCCGCCGCCGATCCGAAGCTGCTGGCGATCACGCCGGCGATGCGCGAAGGCTCGGGCCTGGTGCGTTTCAGCCAGGAATATCCGGAACGCTATTTCGACGTCGCCATCGCCGAGCAGCATGCGGTGACGCTCGCTGCCGGCATGGCCTGCGAGGGCGCGAAGCCCGTCGTCGCGATCTACTCGACCTTCCTGCAGCGCGGCTACGACCAGCTCGTGCACGACGTCGCGCTGCAGGACCTCGACGTGCTGTTCGCGATCGATCGCGGCGGCGTCGTCGGCCCCGACGGCGCCACGCACGCGGGCAACCTCGACCTGTCGTTCCTGCGCTGCGTGCCGCACATGGTGGTGATGGCGCCGGCCGACGAGGACGAGTGCCGCAAGATGCTGACCACCGGCTTCCGCCACGAAGGCCCGGCCGCGGTGCGCTACCCGCGCGGCGCCGGCCCCGGCGTCGCGATCGAACCGGGGCTCGACGTGCTGCCGATCGGCAAGGCGCAGCTGCGCCGCCGCGGCACGGGCATCGCCCTGCTCGCGTTCGGTGCCACCGTGCCCGCCGCCGAACAGGTGGGCGCGGAGCTGGGGCTGACGGTGGTGAACATGCGCTTCGTGAAGCCGCTGGACCGCGAGTTGCTGCTGCAGCTCGCGCAGTCGCACGACGGCTTCGCGACGATCGAGGACAACGTCGTCGCCGGTGGCGCGGGCAGCGGAGTCGCCGAACTGCTGGCCGCGGAAGGCATCGCGATGCCGATGCTGCACCTGGGCCTGCCCGACGCGTTCCAGCACCACGCCAGCCGCGAGCAGCTGCTCGCGGAGGCGGGGCTGGACGCGGCCGGCATCCGTGCCGCGGTGCTGCGGCGCTGGCCGCAGGCCGGGCAGGCCGCGCCCGCGGCGGCTATTCGGGCTCGGTGACCTCGTAACCGAGCGCGGCGAGCTTCGACAGGTAGCCGTCGCCCGACAGCAGGTTCCCGATCGGCAATACCGCGAACGTCGAGGCGTTGCCGGCGAGCGCCTTTTCCGCGGCGTCCAGCCACAGCCGCTCGACTTCGGCGTCGATGCCCGCGCCGCCGCGCTTGCGCAAGGCCGGCGACTCCATCGCGGCGTCGGCGCAGGCGCCGTTCTGGTCGGTATCGGGCAGCGTGCGCAGCGCCGCGATGTCGCCGATCGCCCACGCGTTCGCGCGCGCCTTCAGGCGATCGGGACCGCCTTCGAGGCGCTGCACCGTCGCCTGCAGGCACTGCGTGTCCTCGAGCTGCGCGTGCTCCATCTCGGCGAGCAGCGCCTTCGGGTCGGTGATCTTCAGGATCTTCTTGGGCGAGGTCTCGCGCAGCCCGTGCGCCTTCACCGCGCGACGGATCACCGGCATGACGATGCCGGAAGCCGCGAGGTCGTTGTCGTCGAGCGCCTCTTCCCACAGCTCGCCCGCGGCGAACAGCGGCCGCATGCGCTCGGCGCTCGCCCCGCGGCCGAGGTAATGCTCGCGCAACGGCAGCCAGCGCGCGTAGAGCGCGGGCGGCAGCACGTCGCGCAGCGTCTTGCCGTCGGGGTTCTTGCGCGCGCCATACATCTTCGGCACCAGCAACAGGCTGCGGAAGAAGCCGCCCGTGTCCACCGAGATGCCGAGCGACGGCGGGTAGATCACTTCCTGCGAAGCCGCGATCGCGCCTTCGACTTCCGTCGAATGCCACTGCATGCGCTTCGGCAGCGGCGACTGCGTGCCCAGCACCCACAGCACGTGGTCGCCCTTCGCGACCTTCCACAGGCCGGGCCCTGGTTGCGTGCCGGTGACGGTGACCGGCGCCTCGTCGCGGATCGGCGCGAGCGCGGCCGCCGCTGCAGCGGCGCGATCCGCTGGCGAGGCCGGCGGGCTGGTTTGCGCGAATGCCGCGGGGACGAACGCGAGCGACAGCGAGGCACCGAGGAGCAGGCAGCGGGCGTAGCGATGGGGCATGCGGAATTCCTTTCCGTAGTGGGGGTTCCGCTCCGACCCTGAATGCGCGCACGAGTTCCTGCGCCGGATCGTCGTCGCCTTCGCGGCAACAAAAAACCCGGCCTGGGCCGGGTTCCTGCGATTGGTCGGGGTAGCCGGATTCGAACCGACGACCCTCTGCCCCCCAGGCAGATGCGCTACCAGGCTGCGCTATACCCCGACGTAGCCGCAATTATAACGTAGAGCCGACCCATGGTCGGCTGCGCGCTCTTTCGGCCGACCGTGGGTCGGCCCTACCTAACGCTTGAGGAGCTGCAGGACTTCTTCCAGCTCCATCCGCACCTGGCGGACGATCTGCGAGCTCATCGTGGATTCCTGCTTCGCGCCGTCGCCTTCCAGGCGCAGGCGGGCACCGCCGATGGTGTAGCCCTGCTCGTACAGCAGGCCGCGGATCTGGCGCACCATCAGCACGTCGTGGCGCTGGTAGTAGCGGCGGTTGCCGCGGCGCTTGACCGGCTTCAGCGACGGGAATTCGGTTTCCCAGTAGCGCAGCACGTGCGGCTTGACGTCGCACAGCTCGCTCACTTCGCCGATCGTGAAATAGCGCTTGGCCGGGATCGCGGGCAGCTCCCGGTTGCTTCCCGGATCAAGCATGCGCCACCCCGCCGGTCATGCCGGCGAAGGCCTCGACGCGTTCCTTCAGCTTCTGGCCGGGACGGAACGTGACGACCGTACGGGCGGTGATCGGAATCTCCTCGCCCGTCTTGGGGTTGCGGCCGGGGCGCTGGTTCTTGCGGCGCAGGTCGAAATTGCCGAAACCGGACAGTTTCACCTGCCGGCCCTGCTCCAGGGCTTCGCGCAGCACGTCGAAGAACGCGTCCACGAATTCCTTGGCCTCGCGCTTGTTCAGGCCCACGTCCTCATACAGACGCTCGGCCATTTCCGCCTTGGTCAACGCCATCCCGGTCCTCTCCCCTGTCCCCTGCCGACGCCCTTCACGACCCGTCAGGAGCGGATCGTCGCACCGTGCGCCTGCCCGAGGGTGGCGGTCACGGCGGCCACGACGGCGTCGACGTCGCGGTCGGTCAGAGTGCGCGATTCGTCCTGCAGAATCAAGGCCATGGCAAAACTCTTGAATCCGGATTCAACGCCCTTTCCGGCGTAGACATCGAACAGGCGGAGCTCGCGCAAGGTGGGGCCTGCGGCCGTCTCCACGGCGGCCGAGACGGCCGCCCAGGCCACGCCCTGGGGCACGACGAAGGCCAGGTCGCGACGGACCGAGGGGAAGCGGGACAGCGCCCGGGCCCGCGGCAGCGGGCGGGCCAGCAGGGGCGCCAGGTCGAGTTCGAAGCCCCAGGCGTCGACGTCGAGGTCCAGCGCGCGCTGCAGGCGCGGATGCAGCTGGCCGATCCAGCCGAGCGCGACTTCGGCGGCGCCATCCACGCGCAGCACCTCGGCCGAACGACCCGGATGGCCCCACGGCGCGGTCGAGGGCCGGAACGCGAGGCGGGCGCCCGACAGCGCGGCCAGGCTTTCCAGGTCGCCCTTGAGGTCCTGGAAGTCCATCGCCCGCGCCGGTACGCCCCACTGCTCCGCGTGCGCAGCGCCGCAGGCCACCGCCGCCACGCGCGCGGTCTCGCGCGGGGCTTCGCGGTGTCCGCCGGCATGGAACACCTTGCCCAGTTCGGACAGGCGAACGCGTGGCTGCTGGCGCGCGACGTTGCGCGCGAGCGCCTGCACCAGCCCCGGCAGCAGCGCGGTGCGCATCACGCCGAGTTCGGCGCTGAGCGGGTTGGCGAGCGCGACGGAACCGGCGTCGAGCTGCCAGGCCGCGAGCAGCGAGGCGTCGACGAACGCGTAGTTGATGGTGTCGAGGTAATCGCGCGCCGCGAGCTGCCCGCGCACGACGTCCTCGCCGACGCGGGTCTCGGCGGGCGCCGCGAGACGCGTCGCGCCGCCCGGCAGCGTCGCCGGGATCGCGTCGTAACCGTGGATGCGGGCGACTTCCTCGATCAGGTCTTCCTCGATCGCGATGTCGAAGCGGCGCGGCGGCGGCACGACCTGCCAGCCGTCGGCCGTAGCCGTGGCTTCCAGCCCGAGCGAAGCGAGGATGCGCTCGACGTCCGCGTCGGCGATGGCGATGCCGAGCACGCGCGCCAGGCGCGCGCGGCGCAGCGTCACGGGCGCGCGGTGCGACGCTGCTTCGCCTTCGATGCGCGCTTCGAGCACCGGGCCGGGCTTGCCGCCGGCGAGCTCGACGACGAGCCGCGTGGCGACTTCGATCGCGGTGCGCGGCAGTTCCGGATCCACGCCGCGCTCGAAGCGATGCGCGGCGTCCGTGTGCAGGCCGAGCCGGCGGCTGCGGCCGATGATCGCCTCGGGCGCGAAATGCGCGGCCTCGAGGAACACGTTGCGGGTGGCGTCGCCGACCTTCGTGTCGTCGCCGCCCATGATGCCGCCGAGGCCGACGGCGCGGTCATTGTCGGTGACCACGAGGAACTGCTGATCGAGTTCCGCATCGTCGCCATTGAGCAGGCGCAGCGTTTCGCCGGCGCGCGCGTTGCGCACGCCGACCGGCCCATGCAGCAGGTCGCGGTCGTAGGCGTGCATCGGCTGGCCGAGCTCGAGCATCACGTACTGGGTGATGTCGACCAGCAGGCTCAGCGGGCGGACGCCGCTGCGGCGCAGGCGCTCGACCATCCAGGCCGGGCTCGGGCGCGTCGGGTCGACGCCTTCGATGACGCGGCCGAAATAGCGGGGCGCGGCAGCACCTGCGTCGAGCCTGATATCGACATGCACGAGGTCCATGCGCGCGTCGGACGCGGCCGGCACCGGCGCGGCGGCGAGCGGCTTCACCTGCGTGCCGAAGGCGGCGGCGACGTCGTACGCGATGCCGCGCAGGCTGAAGCAGTCGCCGCGGTTCGGCGTCAGGCCGAGCTCGAACACCGTATCGGGCAGGCCCAGGTACTC
>DATJDY010000184.1:0-6883 GCA_035497155.1 Luteimonas sp. | reverse complement strand
GTCGCCCGAAGCAATACCGAAGCCCGGCCCAGTGCCGGGCTTCGTTTTTTCGCGGCTTCATTTATCCGCGACTTCACGCGCATCCGCTGACATCCGCGGCGCGCGGGCCTACACTCGGTGCGTCGGGGACCAACAGGTGGCGATGATGCGCAAGTCCGAAACCATGCTGGCGCTGTTCGCGCTGTGCCTTTGCGGCAACGCGGCCGCCGCGACGTGCCCGACGCTGCAGCATCCCGTGCAGCCGTCGGTCATTGCGCCCGTGTCGACGGAACTGCCGTCGGCGATCGCGCCGCTGGGCACGCCGGGCAGCGTGCTGGCCCAGGCGTACGACGAGTCGCAGGGCCTCGACCAGGTGCTGCTGCGGATCCGCATCGAAGCCTGTCGCAACGTCGCCATCGCCACGCCGGCGCCCGGTGCAGTGAGCGCCGACGATCCCGCGGCCTACAAGCCGCGCACGGAGTTCGACAACACGCCGTGGCGCTTCAACATGAACCAGAACGGTCGGAACATGACCGCCGACGAATTCAGCGCCTGGATGAAATCGCGCGGCGTGCGCGTTGCGCGCGGCTCGACGCCGGCCGCGACGCCTGCCGCCGCACCGCCCGCGGACGCACCTGCCGCCGCGCCCTCCGGGACCACGCCGTCTGACTGAGCGCGCCCAGCCGCGTCACGGGCTTGCGCGCACGCTGTCCAGGCGCGGCGCGTGCTCGCGCAGCGTCGCCGCGCGCTGGATCACGGAAGGCCGCGTCGTCGTGGACGGCCGTATCGTCCGCGACCCGGAACGCCCGGTCGCGCCCGGCGCCTGCATCGCCATCGATGGCGTGCCGCTGCAGGAAGCCACGCTCGTCCATCTCGCGCTGAACAAGCCGCGCGGCCTGGTCACCACCGCCAGCGACGAGCAGGGTCGCGACACGGTGTATCGCTGCTTCGACGGCGCGGGGCTACCCTGGATCGCGCCGGTCGGCCGGCTCGACAAGGCCAGCGAAGGGCTGCTGCTCTTCAGCAACGATCCGGCGTGGGCGGCGCGCATCACCGATCCGGCGACCGGTCCCGACAAGACCTACCACGTGCAGGTCGACACGATCCCCGACGCGACGCTGCTCTCGGCACTGGCCGCCGGCGTGGAAGCGGGGGAGGGCCACGGCGCCCGGCTGCGCGCGAAGGCGGCGACGCTGCTGCGAACGGGCACGCGCAACGCCTGGCTAGAGATCGTGCTCGACGAAGGCCGCAACCGCCATATCCGCCGCCTGCTCGAAGCCTTCGACATCGGCGTGCTGCGCCTGGTCCGCACCGCCATCGGCGATGTCGCCCTCGGCGACCTCGCGAAGGGTGCCTGGCGCCCCCTCACCGCCGCCGAACTCCACCACCTCTCCAGCAAGGAAAAGCCCTAGCCGGGCTTTCAGGCGATGACGCGCAGCTCGCGGCCGATGCGGGTGAAGGCATCGATGGCGCGGTCGAGGTGTTCGCGGGTGTGCGCGGCGGAGATCTGCGTGCGGATGCGCGCCTGGCCCTGCGGGACGACCGGGAAGAAGAAGCCGATCGCGTAGATGCCTTCCTCGAGCAGGCGCTGCGCGAACTTCTGCGCCAGCGGCGCGTCGTACAGCATCACCGGGCAGATCGGGTGCACGCCGGGCTTGATGTCGAAGCCGGCCGCGCCCATGCGCTCGCGGAAATGCGCGGTGTTCGCGGCGAGGCGCTCGCGCAGCTCGCCGGCGCCGGCCAGCATCTCGAAGGCCTTGATGCCGGCGGCCACGACGTGCGGCGGCAGCGAATTCGAGAACAGGTAGGGACGCGAACGCTGCCGCAGCAACTCGATGACTTCGCGCCTGGCGGTGGTGAAGCCGCCGAGCGCGCCGCCCATCGCCTTGCCGAGCGTGCCGGTGAAGATGTCGATGCGGTCCATCACGCCCTTGACCTCGGCCGAGCCGCGGCCGGTCGCGCCCAGGAAGCCGGTGGCGTGGCACTCGTCGATGTGCACGAGCGCGCCGTACTGCTTCGCCAGCCGCGTGATCTCGTCGAGCGGGGCGATGAAGCCGTCCATCGAGAACACGCCGTCGCTGGTCACCAGGATCTGCTTCGCGCCGTCGGCGCGCGCCTGCTGCAGCTGCTTCTCGAGGTCGGCCATGTCGCAGTTCGCATAGCGGTAGCGCTTCGCCTTGCACAGGCGCACGCCGTCGATGATCGAGGCGTGGTTGAGCGCGTCGCTGATCACCGCGTCCTCTTCGCCCAGCAACGGCTCGAACAGGCCGCCGTTGGCATCGAAGCAGGCGGCGTAGAGGATCGTGTCCTGCGTGCCGAAGAAGTCCGCGATCGTCTTCTCGAGCTGCTTGTGCAGGTCCTGCGTGCCGCAGATGAAGCGCACCGAGGCCATGCCGAAGCCGTGCGTGTCCAGCGCGTCCTTCGCTGCGGCGATCATCGCCGGGTGGTCGGCGAGCCCGAGGTAGTTGTTGGCGCAGAAGTTCAGCACCGTGCGGCCGTCGGCGAGCGTGATTTCCGCTGCCTGAGGGCTGGTGATGACGCGCTCGGACTTGAACAGGCCCGCGTCGCGGATCTCGTCGAGCGTGGTGGCGTAGCGATCCGTCAGGGACATGGTGGTTCCTTCCTCAGTTCCAGCTCAGCACGACCTTGCCGCACTTGCCCGCTTCCATCAGGTCGAAGCCCTCCTGGAAGCGCTCGATGGGCAGCTGGTGGGTGAGCACCTTGCCGAGCGGGAAACCGCTGAGCACGAGCTGCGTCATCTTGTACCAGGTCTCGTACATCTTCCGGCCGTAGATGCCCTGCAGGGTCAGGCCCTTGAAGATCACCTTGTCCCAGTCGATCCCGGCGCCCTTGGGCTGGATGCCGAGCATCGCGATCTTGCCGCCGTGGTACATGCAGTCGAGCATGTCGTTGAAGGCGCGCGGGTTTCCGCTCATCTCCAGGCCGACGTCGAAGCCTTCCATGTGCAGCTCGGCCATCGTGTCCTTCAGCGAGGCCTTGGCGACGTTGACGACGCGCGTGGCGCCCATGTCGGCCGCGAGCTTGAGGCGGTAGTCGTTGACGTCGGTGACGACCACGTTGCGCGCGCCGATGAACTTGCAGATGCCGGCGGCGATGATGCCGATCGGGCCGGCGCCGGTGATCAGCACGTCCTCGCCGACCACGTCGAATTCCAGCGCGCAGTGCGCGGCATTGCCGTAGGGATCGAAGAACGCGGCCAGTTCCGACGGCACCTGGTCCGGGATCGGCCACAGGTTGCTGGCGGGAACGACGATGTATTCGGCGAAGGCGCCGTCGCGGTTCACGCCGATGCCGACGGTGTTCGGGCACAGGTGCGGGCGGCCGCCACGGCAGTTGCGGCAGTGGCCGCAGACGAGGTGGCCCTCGGCCGAGACGCGCTGGCCCAGCTTGTAGCCGGCCACGCCGGGGCCGAGTTCGGCGACGCGGCCGACGAATTCGTGGCCGATGACAAGGCCGGGCTTGATCGTACGCTGGCTCCACTCGTCCCACAGGTAGATGTGCAGGTCGGTGCCGCAGATCGCGGTCTTCTCGACCTTGATCAGCACTTCGTTCGCGCCGGGCACGGGGACGGGCACGTCTTCCATCCAGATGCCCTTGCCGGGTTCGCGCTTCACCAGCGCTTTCATGGTCTGCGTCATCGGGGTGCCGGACTTGCGGGGAGTCGCCTATTCTAGCGGCTGCACAGAATCCCGGAGATCGCCATGCACGTCCGTCCCGCCGTGGCCACCCTTGGCCTCGTAGTCGCCGTCGCCGCCGCCTGCGGCCCGGCCCGCGCCGACGAGGGCATGTGGTTGCCGTCGCAGCTGCCGTCGATCGCCGCCCAGCTCAAGGCGGCCGGCTACCAGGGCGATCCGGCCGCGCTGGCCGACCTCTCGAAGCCGCCGCTGAACGCGGTGGTCTCGCTGGGCGGTTGCACCGCGAGCTTCGTCTCGCCCGAAGGCCTGGTGGTCACCAACCACCATTGCGCGATGGGCGCGATCCAGCTGAATTCGACGCCGCAGGACAACCTGATCGAGAACGGCTTCGTCGCCGCGGATCGCGCCGCGGAGCGTTCCGCGGGCCCGGCCGCCCGGATCTGGGTGACGACCGGCTTCGACAAGGTCACCGACCGCATCCTTGCCGGCGCGCGCGGGAAGACCGGGCGCGCGTACTACGACGCGGTCGACGCCGCGACCAAGGCGATGGTCGCCGCCTGCGAGCAGGACGCCAGCCTGCGTTGCAGCGTCGCCAACATGGATTACGGCAGCGACTTCTACCTGGTGAAGCAGCTCGAGCTGAAGGACATCCGCCTGGTGTACGCGCCGCCGGAATCCATCGGCAACTACGGCGACGAGGTCGACAACTTCATGTGGCCGCGGCACAGCGGCGATTTCGCGTTCTACCGCGCCTACGTCGGCAAGGACGGCAAGCCGGCGGCGTTCTCGCCCGACAACGTGCCGTATGCGCCGCCGGCGTGGCTGACGGTGGCAACCGAGCCGCTGCACGAAGGCGACTTCGCGATGCTCGCGGGCTATCCGGGCACCACGTACCGCAACCGGATGGCGATGGAATTCAAGGACCAGATCGAAGCCGGCCTGCCGTCGCGCGTGGACCTGTTCTCCGCGCTGATCCGCACCATCGAGCAGGCCTCGGCCGGCAGCGAGGACGCGCAGGTGCGCTACGCCTCGCAGGTGGCCAGCCTCAAGAACAACCTGAAGCGCGCGCAGGGCGAGCTCGAAGGCCTGCGCCGCAGCGATGCGATCGCGGTGCGCAAGGCCGACGAGACCGCGATGATGGCCTGGCTGGCGAAGCAGCCGGGTGCGGCCGCGCAGCGTCGCGACATCGCGGCCGCGCAGGCGCTGCTGTCCGAAGGCCACGCAAGCCGCGAGCGCGACCAGCTGTTCGGCGTGATGTTCTCGCAGACGCAGCTGCTGAAGTCCGCGATGCAGCTGCAGCGGCTCGCTGCCGAGCGCGGCAAGCCCGACGCGCAACGCGAGCGGGGTTACCAGCAGCGCGACGAAGCGCTGATCGAGGGCGCGCTGAAGCAGGTACAACGCCGCTACGATCCCGCGGTCGAGAAGGCGCTGCTCACGGAATTGCTGGCGCGCTATCGCAAGCTGCCCGCCACGCAGCGGATTCCCGAAGTCGACGCGGTGTTCGGCACGGACGAGGCGTCCGCCGCCGCCGCGATCGATCGCCTGTACGCGGGCACGAAGCTCGGCGAACAGGACGTGCGCCTGGCCCTGCTCAAGGCGGCGCCGGCAGACGTCGCTGCTTCGACCGATCCGTTGATGCATGCGGCAGCGCAGCTGCTTCCGGCCGTGCTGCGCGACGACGACGCGGGCAAGTCGCGCGACGGCGAGCTGCTGCGCCTGCGCCCGGCGTACATGGCCGCGCTGCACGGTTTCCGGCAGTCGCAGGGCAGGGCGGTGTATCCCGATGCCAACTCCACCCTGCGGGTGAGCTACGGCAAGGTCAGCTCGCTCGACCCGCGCGACGGCGTGCACTACCTGCCGCTGACGACGGTGCAGGGCATCCTCGAGAAGCACACCGGCGTCGCGCCGTTCGACGCGCCGAAGCCGCTGCGCGACGCGATCGCGAAGGGCGACTTCGGCAGCACCGCCGATCCGGTGCTGAAGACGCAGACCGTCGACTTCATGACCAACCTCGACACCACCGGCGGCAACTCCGGTTCGCCCGTGCTCGATGCGCGAGGCCACCTGGTCGGCCTGAACTTCGACAGCAACTGGGAGGCGGTCAGCGCCAGCTGGATGTACGACCCGCGCTACAAGCGCGCGATCCACGTCGACATCCGCTACCTGCGCTGGCTGCTGGCCAAGGTGTACCCGGCGCCGAACCTGCTCGAGGAGATGCACCTGCCGGCGGAATAGCTGCTAGGCTGCAGCCATCGCGGATTCCCATGCCTGCCGGCCCCGTCTCCCGATGACAAGCGTGCCGCCCCGTGCGGCACGCGATTCAGGTTCCAGTTCCAGTTTCCTGTTCGTTCCGCCGGCGGCATGCGTGTCCGTGGAGTCCACCCCCCACAGGAGCATGCGATGAAAGTGCTGGCTTGCGATGGTATCCACGACGATGGCCTGGCCCTGTTCCGCGACGCGGGCTGGGAAGTCGCCGTCGCCCCCGAACCGGTCAAGGATCCGTCGCGGCTCGCCGCGATGCTGGCGGACGTCGACGCGCTGCTGGTGCGCTCGGCCACGCCCGTACCGGCGGAAGCGCTTTTGCCCGGAGGCTGTCTCCGCGTGATCGGCCGCGCCGGCGCCGGCGTCGACACCATCGACGTCGAGGCCGCCACCGAGCGCGGGATCGCGGTGATGAACGCGCCCGACGGCAACACCCTGGCGGCGGCCGAGCATGCGCTGTCGCTGCTGTTCGCGCTGGCGCGGCACGTGCCGCGCGCGGATGCAGGCATGAAGGCGGGCCAGTGGCCCAAGGCGGGACTCACCGGCTTCGAGCTCGAAGGCAAGAAGCTCGGCGTGATCGGGCTGGGCCGCATCGGCAGTGCGGTGGCGCGCAAGGCGCGCGGCATCGGCATGGACGTGGCTGCGTACGACCCGTTCCTGCCGCCGTCGGCGGCGGCACACGGCAGCGTCCCGCTGAGGACCTTCGACGAACTGCTGGCCTGGGCCGACGTCATCACGCTGCACGTGCCGCGCACGAAGGAGACGACGCGGCTGGTCGATGCGCAGGCGCTGGCGCGGATGAAGCGCGGCGCCTATCTCGTGAATGCGGCGCGGGGCGGCCTGGTGGACGAAGCCGCGCTGCTCGAGGCGCTGGACGCGGGACAACTCGCGGGCGCCGCGCTCGACACCTTCGCCACCGAGCCGTTGCCCGGGGACTCGCCGTTGCGCGCGCATCCGAAGCTCGTGCTGACGCCCCATCTCGGCGC
>DATJDY010000183.1:0-4132 GCA_035497155.1 Luteimonas sp. | reverse complement strand
GCGGTCAAGCTGTACCGCGAGCAGGCGAAGTCGCGCGTGCGCACCCAGGCCGAGGAGCGCGCGGAAGACCGCATCCTCGACGCGCTGTTGCCGCGACGCGAGCCGCCGACCGTCTTCGGCTTCAAGGCCGAAGCGCCGGCGAACGAGCCTTCCGCGGTCGACCATGCCGCCGAGAACGACACCCGCGCCAAGCTGCGCAAGCAGCTGCGCGCCGGCGCGCTCGACGCGCGCGAGATCGAGATCGAGACCGCGGTGAACGTCGGCGTCGACATCATGGCGCCGCCGGGCATGGAGGAAATGGGCCAGCAGCTGCGGCAGATGTTCTCGCAGATCGGCAGCGGCAAGACCCACAAGCGCAGCATGGCGATCTCCGCCGCGCGGCCGCTGCTGGTCGAGGAGGAAGCCGCGAAGCTCGTCAACGAGGACGAGGTGCGCGAGGCCGCGATCGAGGCCTGCGAGCAGCACGGCATCGTGTTCATCGACGAGATCGACAAGGTCGCCAAGCGCAGTGAGGGCATGGGCGCCGACGTCAGCCGCGAGGGCGTGCAGCGCGACCTGCTGCCGCTGGTCGAGGGCTCGACCGTCAGCACCAAGTACGGGCCGGTGAAGACCGACCACATCCTGTTCATCGCGTCGGGCGCGTTCCACCTTGCGAAGCCGTCCGACCTGATCCCGGAAATGCAAGGCCGCTTCCCGATCCGCGTCGAACTGGCTGCGCTGGGCAAGAAGGACTTCATGCGCATCCTCACCGAGCCGAAGGCCGCGCTGACCACGCAGTACGTCGAGCTGCTGAAGACGGAGGGCGTAACGCTGTCGTTCGCGCCCGATGCGGTCGAGCGCCTCGCCGACATCGCCGCGCAGGTCAACGAGCGCCAGGAGAACATCGGCGCGCGCCGCCTGCACACCGTGCTCGAGCGCCTGCTCGACACGCTGAGCTACGAGGCGCCGGATCGCGACGGCGAGACCGTCACGATCGATCGCGCCTACGTCGACGCGCACCTGGGCGAGCTCGTGCAGGATCCCGACCTCTCCCGCTACATCCTGTAGAGCCGACCCACGGTCGGCTCCCGGTCACGCCCCTTGCATCGCCATTCCGCCAGGCGCATCATTGCATCGCAATTGCGATGCACGGGAGTCGCCGCATGAAAACCGCCACGCTGCCCTCGCTACGCGTCGAACCCGCCTTGCGCGACGCCGCTGAATCGGTGCTGCAGGAGGGCGAGACGCTGTCCAGCTTCGTCGAGACCGCCGTGCGCGAGCAGGTGGCCCTGCGCCGCCAGCGCGAGGCGTTCATCGCGCGCGGCATCCTGTCGCGCGACCACGCGCGCAGGACCGGCGTCTACCACGACGCAGCCGATGTCGTCGGCGAACTGCGCGGAATGCTTGGCGAAGCCAGGGTCAACGCCAGGCGCCGAAAAACGGGATGAGTCGCCAGGTCCGCTTCACGGAGGAAGCGCGCGAAGACCTCAGGCGCTTGTTCGGCTTCGCACGGGAAGCAAGCCACGGCGACTGGCGCCTCGCCTCGCGCATCATCGACACCATCGAATCGGCCATGGTGTTGCTGGCCACGACACCATTCGCGGGACGCAAGGCCACGAATGACGCCTCGCTGCGCGAACTCGTGATCGGATTCGGGCACGGCGGCTTCGTCGCCCTCTACGAAATCGAAAGCGGCGACGTGGTGACCGTGCTCGCGGTCCGCCACCAGCGCGAGGACGACTACTGGTGAGCTGGCGGGCGACGGCCCTCGAGGCTGGATCAGTCCTCGCCGATGTCCTCGTTCCACACGTCCGGATGCGCGGCGATGTAGCCGCCCAGCAGGTCGATGCATTCCTGGCTGTGCATGTCGATCACGTTGACGTCGGCCTCGCGCAGCCAGTCGATGCCGCCCTGGAAGGTCTCGGACTCGCCGACCACTACGGTGCCGATGTTGAACTGGCGCACCAGGCCGCTGCAGTACCAGCACGGCGCCAGCGTGGTCACCATGATCGTGTCCTTGTAGCGGCGCTGGCGGCCGGCCTTGCGGAACGCGTCGGTTTCCCCGTGCACGGACGGGTCGCCTTCCTGCACGCGGCGGTTGTGGCCGCAGCCGAGCAGGCGGCCGTCCTGGTGGTAGAGCGCGGCACCGATCGGGATGCCGCCCTCGGCCAGGCCCTGGCGGGCCTCGGCGATGGCGGTGTCGAGCAGGGCGCGGTAGTCGGGCGTGGCGATCATCGGCGGGCTCCGTCGAATGGCGGTTTCGCGCCCATGATGGACCAGCGGCGCCAGGAAATGGACCCCATGGATTTAGCTGCGATAATCGCCGCCATGAGCGATCCCGCGCGTCCCTCCGGCGAGCCCGGCACCACCCACTTCGGTTTCCGCGACGTTCCCGTGGCGGAGAAGCAGAAGCTCGTCGGCGAGGTGTTCTCCTCGGTCGCAGGCAAGTACGACCTGATGAACGATGCGATGTCGCTCGGCATCCATCGGCTGTGGAAGCGCTTCTTCGTGGCGACCGCGCAGGTGTCGAAGGGCGACCGCGTGCTCGACCTCGCCGGCGGCACCGGCGACATCGCCGCGCTGCTGCGCCCGCGCGTCGGCGACGAAGGCGAGATCGTGCTCGGCGACATCAACGCGGCCATGCTGCGCGTCGGCCGCGACCGCATGATCGATCGCGGCAACGTGCGCGGCCTGCAGTACGTGCAGCTCGACGCCGAGAAGCTGCCGTTCCCCGAAGGCAGCTTCGACCTGGTCACGATCGCCTTCGGCCTGCGCAACGTCACCGACAAGGACGCCGCGCTGCGCGAGATGCACCGCGTGCTGAAGGTCGGCGGCCAGGCGCGCGTGCTCGAGTTCTCGGAAGTGAAGCCGGACTGGTTCAAGCCGATCTACGACTTCCATTCGTTCCAGGTGCTGCCGCGCCTCGGGCGCCTGTTCGCGCACGACGCCGGCAGCTACCAGTACCTCGCCGAGTCCATCCGCAAGCATCCGCCGCAGGACGAGCTCAAGGCGATGATGGACGCCGCCGGGTTCGCGCGCACCAGCTACCGCAACCTCAGCGCCGGCATCGTCGCCGTCCACACCGGCTACCGAGTGTAGAGCCGACCCATGGTCGGCTCGTGCCGGGTGAG
Source organism: Luteimonas sp. (assembly GCA_035497155.1). Classification (GTDB taxonomy): domain Bacteria; phylum Pseudomonadota; class Gammaproteobacteria; order Xanthomonadales; family Xanthomonadaceae; genus Cognatiluteimonas. The sequence goes on along the minus strand of DATJDY010000183.1, from coordinate 1,022 downwards.
CCGACCATGGGTCGGCTCTACGGGCGTCAGCGCTGGAACCCGTAGGTGAGCTTCACGAACACGTTGCGCGTGTTGCCGAAGAGGTTCGGGTTCTCGTCGTCCATGAACGCGCCGTAGGAAGCGCCGGCGTACACCACGGTGCGCGGGTTGACCTTGTACGAGTACACCATCTGCCCGGCCCAGTCGCGCGCGGTTTCGTTGACCGCATCGGCGTAGAGCGCCGGGTTGCGCTCCACTTCGCTGCCCTGCAGGGTCAGGCGCAGGCGCTGGCGCGGATCGAATTGCCAGCTGCCGCCCGCGTTGACCACCGTGGCGGTGAACGCGGTGCCGCCGTCGCGGCGCATGCGCTGGCGGATCACGTCCCAGTCCAGCGCGATCCCGCGGCCGACATTGGCGTTGCCCCAGAACTCCAGCTGCGTGCGCCGGCCGGTCTTCGCGGCGTCCAGGTCGAGCATCGTGCCGACCTGCACGTAGGCGCCCAGCTGCAGGTTGCCGGTCGGGCGGAAGTTGCCGTTGAGGTCGACGTAGCGTTCGTCGAACATCGCGCCCTGCCAGAACCGGACGCGCGTCATGCCGTGCAGCGTGGCGTTGCTCTGTTTCGGCCCCTGCACGCTGACCTGGCCCTCCCATTCGCGCTCGAGCAGCTGGCCGTCGAAGCGATGGGTGACGTCGAAGTCGCCGTACACGTTGATGCGGTTGAACGCCTTGTCGTCGCGGTACCAGCTGTGGCCGCCGCCGACCAGGGACTTGTCGTAGCCGACCTGGCCCATGAAGCCCAGGTCCGCGCGGAAGCCCGGGTCGATGTCCACGTGCCAGGTGTCGAAGTTCCAGTCGCGGTTGCTGAACTGGTACTCGGCGCGCCATGCATCGCCCGATGGCTTCGGGTCGTCGCCGAGCTCGTCCTTGTATTCGTCCACGATCTGCGTCGGGTATTCGGACTGACTGTGCAGGATCTGCGCGGTGGCGGTGTGCGCGCCCTGCTGCCAGCGCGCATCCACGCCGGCCACGTTGTTGGAATAGTC
>DATJDY010000182.1:0-7011 GCA_035497155.1 Luteimonas sp. | reverse complement strand
CCCAGAGCACGATCCGGTCGCCGTTGTCCCCGCGAATGGCAGCGAGATGCTTCTTGAGACGGTCGAACTCTCCCGTGCACGAGGCATTGGTGCCATCGCCCAGCAGCAGCACCAGGCCGGTGTCCTGCCCGAGTGGCTCCTGCTCGGCCCGCTGCACGAGCGCATCGAAGACATACGGGGCCAGCAGATTGATTTCGGGATAACGCTGCGCCACGTGCGTGGCCCAGTCGGAGATGAGAAACGTCTGCTTGACGTCCCCGCCGGCGACGTTGTGGATCTGCGGATCCGAGACGACCACCAGCGATGGGGCCTGCAGGCCGTCCGCCGCCGGGGTGGCGAACGCCGCGGGCAGCCAGGCAGCGGCGAGGGCAGCCAGCATCGCTGGCCTGCAGGCGCCACGGATCGAACGGGCTGCGGTCGAACGGACTGCGGTTGTCATGGCATGGCCCTCCACTTCCTTGCGGTATGTGATGCAGCCAACGGCGTCTGCGGGCGCCTTCGGCCATCGCAGGTCCAGGGCGTCCGCCGGATGGCCGATTGGAGGAAAATCACCCGTTCGGGCGATTGCCCGGACGGGCGGGGCAGGGGGTAATGGCGGCACCAACCACCATGGGGAGTACCCGCATGCTGCGCACCATCCTGAAGTACGGCGCGATCGCCGGCGTCGTCGTCGGCGGCTTCATGTTCGCCACCTTCGTCGGCTTCGGCGGCGAGCCGCCGTCGCAATACGCCATGCTGATCGGCTACGCCACGATGCTCATCGCGCTCAGCGCGGTGTTCGTGGGCATCAAGCGGCACCGCGACGTGGACCGCGGCGGGGTGATTGGCTTCTGGCCGGCGCTCGGCGTCGGGCTGGGGATCAGCTTCGTCGCGGGCGTGTTCTACGTGGTCGCGTGGGAAGGCGTGCAGGCGGTGCTGCACATGGACTTCGCCACCTCCTACGGCAATGCGGTGGTCGAGCAGGCCCGCGCCCGCGGTGCGAGCGCCGCCGAGATCGCGCGCATGAGCGCCGAGATGGCTGACTTCAAGGTGAAGTACGCTAATCCGCTGTTCCGCCTGCCGATGACCTTTGCCGAGATCTTCCCGGTCGGCGTGCTGGTGTCGCTGGTGTCGGCGGCGCTGCTGCGCAACCCCCATTTCCTTCCCAGGAGTCGTGCATGAAGCTCTACTACCACCCCGCCTCCACCGTCAGCCGCATGGTGATGCTGTTCGCCGCGCACGAGGGCATCGCGCTGGACTACGTGCTCGTCGACCTGATGACCGGCGCGCACCACGCGCCCGAGTACAAGGCGATCAACCCCAACGCGCTGGTGCCGGTGCTGGACGACGACGGCTTCGTGCTCACCGAAAGCGCGGCGATCCTGCGCTACCTGGCCGGCAAGGCCGGCTCGAAGGCCTACCCGGCGGACCTGCAGGCGCGGGCCCGCGTGGATGAGGCGATGGCCTGGTTCTACGGCAACTACTACAAGGACTTCGGCTACGGCCTGGTCTATCCGCAGCTGTTCCCGCACCACCGGCGCCGCAGCGACGAGGCGCACGCCGCCACGATCGCCTGGGGGCAGGAGAAGACGCTGCGCTGGCTGGGCGTGCTCGAGTCGCACTTCCTCGGCCGCGGCAACGCCTTCCTGTGCGGCGATGCGCCGACGCTGGCCGACTACGTGGGCGTCGAGATGCTGGTGATGGGCGAGCTGGTGGGCTGCGGCTTCACCGATTTCCCGAACATCCGCGCCTGGATCGGGCGGATGAAGGCGCTGCCGCACTGGGCCGAAGTGCATGCCGCGCACGACGGGTTCGCGGCATCGCTCGCCGGCAAGGAATTCGTCGCGGTCTGACCCGGGCTACTCGATCCGCGTGTCCGTCGCCACCCAGTTCAACTCCCAGGTCTTGCCGCCGTCGGCGGAGAAGGACTGCTCGAAGCGGATGGTGTCGGCGTCGACGGGAATGATCAGGAAGCGCACGAACACCGCGCGCCCGTTGAAGTCTTCCTGGTCGTGGAAGGTGCCGACGCCATCGACGAAGCCGCCGATGGTCGGCGTCGCCAGCGTGCCGCCGCGGCTGCTGGCGAAGTTGAGGCTCCATTGCCGCGATTGCGGGTTGTACAGGCGCAGGTTCAGGCCTTCGAAATGACCGGCGGGGCCATCGGCCACCAGCTCGACCAGGTTGGCGCGGCCGTCCCAGACCTTGCGCACGGTGGTGATGCCGTCGTATTCGGCCCACTCGTCCGATCCCGACAGCGGGTGCAGCAGGCGTTTGAGATGGGTCTTCCAGGTGCCGATTTCGAAGTCGAAATCGTGCGCACCATCGCGCAGCGGCGCCGGCGCAGGGACGGGCGTGTGTGTCGCTGCGGGCGCGGGCGCGACTTGCGCGAAGGCGGCCGGCACGGGCGCGCCCACCGCGGCGAGCAGGAGCAGGGCGCGGAAAAGTCCACGGCGATGTTGGGTCATGGCATGCTCCGGTGCGATCGATGGCCGATGCTGGAGGCTTCCATGCGCAGCGACAAGAACGCACGTTCGGGTGCGTACCGGGGTGCGACGCCGCATCCGCTCGCCGATTGCCCGCTGCATGCGGCGTTCGCGGCGGTGGGGGGCAAATGGAAGCTCACGATCCTGTACTGGCTCGCGCGCGAACCCAACCATTTTTCCGGCTTGCAGCGCCGCGTCGCGCCCATTTCGCACAAGGTGTTGACGGAACAGTTGCGGGAACTGGAGGCCGACGGCCTGGTGGCGCGCGAGGCGACCGGGCCGGTGCCCGCCCCGGTGCACTACCGGTTGAGCGCGTACGGCGCCACGGTGCTGCCGCTGGTGGAGGACGCGCGGCTCTGGGGCCTGCTGCACCTGCAGCGCACGCGGGGCGCTGCGCCCGCGCCGGCGGCGACCATGACTTGCGGCACATCCCTGCGCTGACGCCTCTTTTCGCGGCAGGGGTCGCGCTAGACTCGGCGACTCAATCGGGGAGAACAATCCATGCGGACGTTCCGGGCCTTGCAGGCCGCTTTCCTGGCGGGTGTGTTCGCGGCCGGCGCCGCGCAGGCGGCAGCGCAGTCGCACGCGCACGCGCAAGCGCAAGCGCACGCGCCGGCATCGGCACTGCCGCCGCTGCCGCTGCAGGCTCCACTGCTGTCGACCATCTCCGCCGACGCGATGCGCGGCCACCTGGCGTTCCTCGCGTCGGATGCGCTGGAAGGCCGCGGCACGCCGTCGCGCGGGCTCGACATCGCCGCCGAATACATCGCCTCGCAGTTCCGCGCGGCGGGCCTGGAGCCGCTCGGCGACGACGGCTATTTCCAGACCGCCGACTGGCGCGAGATCGCGCCGCAACGCGAGCGCGCGAAGTACGCCGATGCGCCGCAACCGCTGCTCGTGCGCAACGTCGTCGGCGTGCTGCGCGGCTCGGACCCGGAATTGAGCAAGACCTACGTGATGGTCACCGCGCACTACGACCACCTCGGCATCCGCGGCGACGATGCCGACAAGATCTTCAACGGCGCGAACGACGACGGCAGCGGCACGGTGTCGGTGATCGAGCTGGCGCGCGCGTTCGCGGCGCAGAAGGTGCGCCCGAAGCGCAGCATCATCTTCATGACGGTGTTCGGCGAAGAGCACGGCCTCGTGGGTTCGCGCTACTACGGCAAGCATCCGCTGGTGCCGGTGGCCGACACCGTCGCCGACATCAACCTCGAGCAGGTCGGCCGCACCGACGACAGCGAGGGGCCGGAGGTGCGCGCGTTCGCGGTCACCGGCGCCGACTACTCCGACGTGTGGGACATGCTGGTCCGCGCCGGCGGACTGACCGGCACGCGCGTCACGCGGCATCCGACCGCGAGCGACCGCTACTTCGCCCGCAGCGACAACCAGGCGCTCGCCGACCTCGGCGTGCCCGCGCACACGATCAGCGTCGCGTACGAGTATCCGGACTACCACGGCGCCGCCGACACCTGGGACAAGATCGACTACGAGAACATGGCCGCCGTCGACCGCACCGTGGCCCTGGCGATCCTGCTGATCGCGAACGATCCGCAGGCGCCGCGCTGGAACACGAAGAATCCGAAGGCCACGAAGTACGCGGATGCGGCGAAGGCCTTGCACGCCGGCAACGGCGCCGCAAAGCCCTGAGGCACCAGCCGTGACGCGCCAGCCGTGAGACACGTTCCCGATCGAGTGGAGTCCTGCGCATGAGCTATGTCCGTTGCCTGCGCGGCCTGGCCTCCGGGATCGAATATCCCGCCGACCGGCCGATGAACCTCGATCCGGCCGATGGCCGGCCGGTCGAGATGGTGCTCGACCTCGAGCGGCTCGCGGCCGTGAACCCGGGCGCGTGGTACGACCCGCGCCGGCGCGACATGTGGCGCTTCGGCGCGCTGATGGCGCTCGACATCAACGATCCGGCCGACGCGGCGCACATCGTGCCGCTGGGCGAGGGCGCGACGCCGTTGCTGCCGCAACCCGGTGATGCACTGGCGAAGTCCGCGGGCTTCTCGCTCGCGATCAAGGATGAAGGCCGCGCGCACGAGGGCTTCGGCGCGAACCCGACGCAGAGCTTCAAGGATCGCGGCATGGCGATGGTCGTCGCGCAGGCGCGGCGGCTGGGGCTGAAGCGGCTGGCGGTGCCGACGCAGGGCAACGCGGGCGATTCGCTCACGCGTTACGCGATCGCGGCGGGACTCGACGTCGTCGTGGCGATGCCGCCGGATACGCCGGCGCCGATCCTCGGCAATGTCGCGGCCGCCGCGCAGCAGCATCCGGCTCGCGTGATCCTGGAGCTCGTCGGCCCGACGATCCGCGAGGCCGGCGCGCACCTGAAGGAGCATTACATCCCGCAAGGCTGGTTCTCGGTCGCGACGTTCCAGGAACCGGGCTGGCGCATCGAAGGCAAGAAATCGCTCGGCCTCGAACTCGCCGAGCCCGCGCCGGGAGGCACACGCTGGTCGCTGCCCGACGTCGTGGTGTATCCCACCGGCGGTGGCACCGGCGTGCTGGGCATGTGGAAGGCGTGGGACGAGCTCGAGGCGCTGGGCCTGCTCGATGCGCGCCGCCCGCGCATGGTCTGCGTGCAGGGCGCGGCGACGCGGCCGCTGGTGCGTGCGTTCGAACTCGGCGCCGCCGACACCGTCGCGCTGGGCTCGGGCGAGACGATCGCGTACGGCTTGAATGTGCCCGGCGGTGTCGGCCACTTCCGCGTGCTGGAGATCCTCCGCGCGAGCGGCGGCGCCGCGGTCGCCGTGGCCGAAGAGGACATCGCCGCCGAAGTCGCGCGCCGCTGGCGCGAACACCACGACTGGATCGGGCCGGAAGGCGCCGCATGCCTGGCCGCGCTGCCGCAGTTGCTCGATCGCGGGCTGGTCCGCCGCGGCGACAACGTCGTCGTCGTCAACACCGGCTCGCTCGAGAAATACCTGCCGTCGCTGCGGCACCTGCTCTGAAGGGAGCGGCGCAGGCGCGCCTCACCAGTCCGTCGGTGCGTAGTCCTTCAGGAACTGGCCCCAAACGTGCTCGCCGGTGTTGAAGCCGTGGATGATCGGGTCGACGATGCGCGCCGCGCCGTCGACGATGTCGAGCGGCGGGTGGAAGCGCTCCTCGACGATCTTGCGCGCCGCGATCTCGGCCGGATCCTCGTCGGTCACCCAGCCGGTGTCGACGCTGTTCATGTGGATGCCGTCGCCGTGGTAATCGGCGGCCGCGGTGCGCGTCATCATGTTGAGCGCCGCCTTGGCCATGTTGGTGTGCGGGTGCTTCGTCGTCTTGAAGTTGCGGTAGAACTGGCCTTCGACCGCCGACACGTTGACGATGTGCTTGTCGCGCGTCGGCGCCTCGCCCGGTGGCGTGCGCAGCATCAGCGGCTTGAGCCGTGCATTGATGATGAAGGGCGCGACGGCGTTGACGAGCTGCGTCTCCAGCAGTTCGACCGATGGCACTTCGTCCATCTGCAGGCGCCATGAATTGCGGCCGCGCAGGTCCACCTGCTGCAGGTCCTGGTCGAGCCGGCCCTCGGGGAACAGGTGCGACTGGCCGAGCAGCTCGTCGGCGAGCAGCGGCACCTGCGAGAGTTCGGCGGCACGCGTGAGCCCGGCGGCGCCGGCCAGCGCGTGCGCAGGCGCATGCACGAGCACCGGCGCCTCGCCGTGCGGCAGCAGGTCGGGGCTGCGCAGGCCCTCGTAATTGCCGAGCAGCCTGCGCACGTCGTCCGGCATGTCGCGCAACGCGGCCAGCTCGCCTTCCATCATGTGCGCATAGAACGCAGGCGGGCGGCGCACGGTCTGGCAGGCGTTGTTGATGATGAAGTCGAGCCGGTCGCGCGTGGCCAGCAGCTGCGCGCAGAACGCCTCGACGCTGGGCGTGTGGCGCAGGTCGAGGCCGAACACTTCGAGGCGGTCGCCCCACTCGCCGAAATCCGACTCGGCCGCGTAGCGCGCCGCGGAGTCGCGCGGGAAGCGCGTGGTCACGATCAGCGTCGCGCCGGCGCGCAGCAGCTTCAGGCCGGCCTGGTAGCCGATCTTGACGCGGCCCCCGGTGAGCAGCGCGACGCGGCCGCGCAGGTCGGCGGTTTCGGTGCGCTTGAAGAAGTTCAGCTCCGCGCAGGCCGGGCAGAGCTGGTCGTAGAAATGGTGGATGCGCGTGTACTTCTGCTTGCACACGTAGCAGTGCAGCAGCTCGGGTGATTCGTTGTGCGACACCGGATCGGTCGCGCGGTTGTGCGGATCGTGCTGGCCCGGCGGCTGCGGCGGGAAATAGTTCGGCGTGGTGAACACCGGCTTGCGGCGCAGCGTGCGGATGCCGGTCTGGTCGAGCAGCGCTTCGGTCTGCCGGGCCTTTTCGAGCGCACGCTCGCGCGCCTGTGCCTTGGCATCGCGGCGGCGGGCGCGGGGTTCGGGATGGTGGACGAGGGCGACGGCCTGCAGCAGGCGCGTGCGCGCATCAGCGTCGAGCGATTGCAGCACGCCGCGGTCGGCGACGATCGCCTCCAGCAGGGCGAGCGTGGGCGCTAGGTGGTCGGCGGGGAAAGAGCGGGACGGCG
>DATJDY010000181.1:0-5750 GCA_035497155.1 Luteimonas sp. | reverse complement strand
ACCTGGTGCCTCGCCCGCGACCTGTCGACGAATGCCGCGTCCGGCATCGCGATCAACGTCGCGAACAACAACGTGACCCTGGATTGCAACGGCCACGCGATCGACGGCACCGCCGGCGCCGCCACCGCGGCGATCGCGGTCAACGCGAACGGCCGCAGGGCGACGACCATCCGCAACTGCAGGATCCGCGGCTTCCGGTATGGCATCAACCTCGACGGGAACACCGGGGCGAACCTCGTCGAGGACAACGTCCTGGAGGCGAACACCTGGGTCGGCATCGGCTCGGAAGGCAGCGGGGACATCGTGCGACGCAACCGGGTGCTCGATACCGGCGCCTCGACGACAGCGGAGGCGCGCAACCCGACCGCGATCTACGTGCTCGGCAGCGTGCTGGTGCAGGACAACATGATCTCGGGCGTCGTCGCGCCCGTGGGCACCAACGGGTTCGCCTACGGCATCTACGTGCGCCAGAGCGAAGACGCCTCGGTGCTCGGCAACCGGGTGAAGGGCCTGGTCCCCGACGGCACCGGCTGGGCGGATGGAATCCTGCTCTACAGCGGTTCGGGCGGCAGCATCGGACGCGTCAACGTGCATGGCAACGCCGTGTTCGGCCAGGGGCTCGCCAACGAAATCGGAATCTGGTGCACGCCCGACAACCAGGCGTCGGTGGCAGGCAACGCCATCGTCGGCTGGGGCCATTCCGCGATCGACGGTTGCGCCTACGACGACGGCGACAACGCCAGGCCCTGATCCACGGCGGGCAATAAAAAAGGGCGCGCATTCCAGGGGAGAATGCGCGCCCGGGTTCGACGCCGCCGGAATGGGTCGCCCAAATAGACCCGAACCGGCTGCTTGTCGCTCGACCGTGGTGGTCGAGACCGACATCCGTGTCGTTGTCGACAGCATCTCCGGACGTGCGCAGGAAGGGAAGAGGCCGTACTCCGGAAAAATGCTATTTTTGCTAGCCTCTTCACCCAGAACCCAGTGCTGGCGCGGTGCTCCCGCTCCGCCTGCCGGGGGCAGGCTATCGAATTTAGACCACTGTAGGCTATTTTCCGTATCATCGCTATCATAACTAGCAGCGCTTCCCCAGACAGGTAGATGACCATGAGCCAGGACCTCCAGACTGCCGGCGCGTCCGCCCATCGCATCCGCATTGCGCGCCGCAGCGCGGGGCTCTCGCAGGCCCAGCTGGCGCTCGAGCTCGGGGTCCAGCGCAGCGCCGTCAGCCACTGGGAGGCGCAGCGCGGAAAGCCCAGCATGAACAACCTGCGGCAGCTCGCCTTGCTCACCGGCGTGCAGTTCGAGTGGCTGGCGACCGGGCGCGGGCCGATGACGCCATCGGCGGAGTCGCTGCTCGACTCGGTGGCTGCCGTCGATGCGCTGCTCGTCGACGACCCGCAGGAGCGGCGCCTGCTCAATGCCTTTCGCGACGCGCCGATGGCCGCGCGCCTGCCGTTGCTGGAGCTGGCCGAGCAGCTCGCCTCGCACCGCACCGGGCGCCGCTCGCGCGGCGGCCTGGGCGGCGGCTTCGAGGGCGCCTGATTCCGAAGGCGGACGCGCCGCGTCCGCCGCAGCCTCCCCGCCGCGGCATCCCCGGCACGGATCGCCGACAATATCGTCGGCGCGACGGCCGCGCCCGACCACGGAGCTGACGCATGACCCTGGCGCGCAACGCGCATCGCTGGATCGCCTGGCTCGCCGCCGTGCTGCTGCTTGCGGCGGCGCCGCAGGCGCGCGGCGTCGACGAAGCCGACCTGCTGCCGGTGGACCAGGCGTTCGCGCTCACCGCGGCGGCGCCGCAACGCGACCGGATCGAACTGCAATGGAAGATCGCGCCGGGTTACTACCTCTACCGCCACCGGATCTCGGTGCAGGTGGAAGGCGGCGGCTTCGCCGCGGAGCCGGTGCAGCTGCCGCACGGCGATCGCCACCACGATGAATTCTTCGGCGACGTCGAAACCTATCGCACGCTGCTGCGGGCGGTGCTGCCGGGTCGTGCCGCGGCCGGCGCGACGCAGGTCGTCCTCAAGCTGAAATACCAGGGCTGTGCCGACGCCGGCGTGTGTTATCCGCCGCAGACGCGCCTGGTCACGGTCGCGTTGCCGGCGGAGGCGACGGCGGGCGCGGCGGCTTCGTCCGGCTTGCCCGCGCTGCGCGGCGGGGCCTTGCGGCTGCCGGGCGCGGGGGTTCCGGGTGCGCTCGATGCCGCCACGCCGCTGCCCGAAGCGCAGGCTTTCGCGCTCGAGGCGATCGCCGACGGCCCCGGCGCCCTGCTGCTGCGCTTCACGCCGGCGCCGGGCTACTACCTCTATCGCGACCGCAGCAGCTTCCGCGTGCGCGGCGCCGACGGCATCGTCGCGGGCAAGCCACGCTGGCCGCGCGGCACCTCGCACCACGACGAGCATTTCGGCGACGTCATCGTGTACTTCGACCAGGTGGAAGTCGCGCTGCCCTTGCAACGTTCGGCAGGCCCTGCGTCGACGATCGAACTCGACGCGACGTTCCAGGGTTGCCAGGCGAACGGGATTTGCTATCCGCCGATGACGCGCAGGATCACTGTGCAGCTGCCGGCTGCGGCGAATGCGACGAGCGCCGCCGCATCCTTGGCCGATCCGCAGGTTGCCGGCGCGCCAGGCGCAAACCTCGCGGCGTCCGCGGGCGCGACCGTGGCGCCTTCGAACAGCGTCGCGACACCATCGAATGCAACCGCGACCGCGACTGGAGCGGCGGACGCGCCGCCGGTGCTGGCCGAAGACAGCCGGATCGCGCAGGCGCTTGCCGGGCACGGCCGCTGGCTCGCGCTGCTCACTTTCTTCGTCCTGGGACTCGGCCTCGCGTTCACGCCCTGCGTGCTGCCGATGATCCCGATCCTGTCGGGGCTGATCGCGGGCCAGGGCACGCGCCTGGGCACCGGCCGCGCGTTGTGGCTGTCGTTCGTGTACGTGTTCGCGAACGCGCTGGTGTTCACCGCGGCGGGCGTCGTCGCCGGGCTGCTCGGCGCGAACCTGCAGGCGGCGTTCCAGAAGCCGTGGATCATCGGCGCCTTCGCGGCGCTGTTCGTCGCGCTCGCGCTGTCCTCGTTCGGCCTGTACGAACTGCAGCTGCCGCGCGGCCTGCGCTCGCGGCTGGGGCTGCTCGGCGACCGGCAGCGCGGCGGCTCGGTGGCCGGCGTCGCGGCGATGGGCGCGTTGTCGGCGCTGATCGTCGGGCCGTGCGTCGCGCCGCCGCTGGCCGCGGCGGTGCTGTACATCGGCCAGAGCCATGATCCGGTGCTCGGCGGCGCCGCGCTGTTCCTGCTCGCGATGGGCATGGGTGCGCCGCTGCTGGTGTTCGGCGCCGCCGCGGGCCGCGGCCTGCCGTCGAACGGGCCGTGGATGATCGCCGTGCAGCGCGTGTTCGGTTTCCTCTTCCTCGGGCTGGCGGTGTGGATGCTGTCGCGCATCGTGCCGGCGACGATCGCACTGGCGCTGTGGGGCCTGCTCGGGCTCGCGGCCGCGGCGTGGGCGTCGACCGCTGCGCCCGCCTCGCCACGCGGCCGCGTCATGGCACGCTTCGCGGCGCTGGTGTTCGTCGTTGCCGGCGCGGCGGAACTGCTCGGCGCATTCGCCGGCGGCAGCGATCCGTTGCGGCCGCTGGCCGGCTTGCGCGGCGGCGAAAGCGCAGCGGCGCAGGCCCCCGCGTTCCGCATCATCAAGTCGTCCGCCGACCTCGACCGCGAGCTCGCCGCCGCGGACGCGGCGAAGCGCCCGGTGCTGTTCGACTTCTATGCCGACTGGTGCGTGAGCTGCAAGGAGATGGAGCGCTACACCTTCACCGACGCGGCGGTGGGTGCCGCGATGCAGGGCTTCGTGCTGCTGAAGGCCGACGTCACCGCGAACGACGACATCGACCAGGCATTGATGCGGCGCTTCGGCATCGTCGGTCCGCCGGGCACGATGTTCTTCGCCAACGGACAGGAACTGCGTGCACTGCGCCTGGTGGGCTTCGAAAAGGCAGGCGCGTTCCGGTCGCGCCTGCAGCGCGCGGCGGCCGGCCACGGCTGAGCCCGGGATCAGCGCATGCGTTCGACGACGAAAGTGGTGCTGGTGGCGATCGCGGCGGGCACGCTCGGCGTGCTCGCCAGCCTGGCGACCTCGGGTCCGGGGCCGCTGATGCGCACCGAACTCGGCCAGCGCCTGCTCGGTAGTGCGTTGTCCGCCAGCGCCCCGCCGCCACCCGCAGGGGTGACGGTGGCAGCACGGGGCGGGCGCATCGCCTCGTTCGCCCTGCCACGCCTGGGCGGCGGCCCGGTCGAGGTCCCCGGCGATTTCGCCGGCAGGCCACTGCTGGTCAACGTCTGGGCCTCCTGGTGCGGCCCTTGCATCGCGGAAATGCCGGAACTGCAGCGCTTCGCCGCTGCCCAGGGCGCGAACGGCGTGCAGGTCCTAGGCATCGCCCTTGATGATGAGGCGAACGTCCGCGAATTCCTGCGCAAGATCCCGGTGTCGTACGCGGTCGCCCTGGATGCGCCCGGCCCGGGCGACGCCGGCGTGCGCCTCGGCAATCCGAAGGGTGTCCTGCCCTATTCGATCCTTGTTTCCGCCGACGGAATCCTGCTGAAACAGCGGATCGGCCCGTTCGGCCACGGGGAAATCGACCGCTGGGCGCAGCCCTGAGATTCAAACAATCGCTTAAACCACGCCGATCATCGGCGAACTGGACAGCATTGGCCCGACCGCGCAAACTGCGCGTCCCTTTCGCCCAGCAAGCGCATGGCACGACTCCTGCTCCTGCACGGCCCCAACCTCAACCTGCTCGGCAGCCGCGAGCCCGGGGTCTACGGGTCGACCACGCTGGCCGAGATCGACACCGATCTCGCCGCGCGTGCGACTGCCGCGGGGCATGTGCTGGAATCGCTGCAATCCAATAGCGAAAGCGCCCTGGTCGACCGCGTCCAGGCCGCGGGCAAGGACGGAACGTCCTTCATCCTAGTCAATCCGGCCGCCTACACGCACACCTCGGTAGCCCTGCGCGACGCGCTGGCCGCGGTGGCGATCCCGTTCATCGAAATCCACCTCTCGAATCCGCACGCCCGCGAGGCGTTCCGCCGCACCAGCTATTTCAGCGACCTGGCCGTGGGCGTGATCGCCGGCTTCGGCGTCGACAGCTACCGCTACGCCCTGGATGCCGCCATCGCACGGCTCGCCCGCTGACCTCGCCTTCAAACAACATTCCGCTTCGATACAAGAGAACCCGCCATGGACCTGCGCAAGATCAAGAAGCTGATCGACCTGCTCGAGGAATCGAACCTCGCCGAGATCGAGATCAAGGAGGGCGAGGAATCGGTGCGTCTGGCCCGGACGCCACAGGGCGGGATGCCCCAGGGCGGGATGATGGCGATGGCCCCGGCGCACTACATGCAGGCGCCACCCGCCGCCGCACCGACGCCGATGCCCATGCAGTCGCCGACCGAGGCCGCCACCGGCGGCCACGCCAAGGCCGGCGGCGACCTGCCCGATGGGGTGGTGGTGCGTTCGCCGATGGTCGGCACCTTCTATGCGTCGCCTTCGCCGGACAAGCCGGCCTTCGTCAGCGTCGGCCAGGCGGTAAAGGCCGGCGACACGCTGGGCATCATCGAGGCGATGAAGATGTTCAACCCGATCGAATCCGACATCTCGGGCACCGTGCTGAAGATCATGACCGAGAGCGGCCAGCCGGTGGAATTCGACCAGCCGCTGTTCGTGATCGGCTGAGGCGCGGAACGATGC
>DATJDY010000180.1:0-1868 GCA_035497155.1 Luteimonas sp. | reverse complement strand
TGCTGTTCCTGGTGGCCGCGGGCCTGGGCTTCACGATCGTGCTCAGCGCCCTCATGCGCGATCGCAAGGCGCGGCCGCGCGAGGAGCGCGGACCGCGCTGAGCGGTGGAGCGGGAACGGGGAACAGGGAACGGGGACGCGTGTTTCCATGCGGCTGATCCATCCGGTCCGGCCGCATCCGTGCCGATCGCGCGGAAATCCGCGTCCCCATTCCCCATTCCCCATTCCCGCTTCAGCATCCCCGGAAGCGCTGCGACTACAATGGGCCATTCGCTTCATCGGTCCTCCCTGATGTCCTCCGCCTTCGGCACCCAAACCGTGCTGGACGTCCGTCACTGGACGGACGACTACTTCAGCTTCACCACCACCCGCGATCCCGGCCTGCGCTTCAGCAGCGGGCAGTTCGTGATGCTGGGGCTCGACCTGCCGCAGCCCGATGGCGGCAGCAAGCCGCTGCTGCGCGCGTATTCCATCGCCAGCGCGAGCTGGGAGGAGCACCTGGAGTTCTTCAGCATCAAGGTGCCCGACGGCGCGCTGACTTCGCGCCTGCGCCACATCCAGCCGGGCGACGAAGTGCTGGTGGGTCGCAAGCCGACGGGCACGCTGCTGGTCCACGACCTGCACCGGGGCCGCAACCTGTACCTGCTCGGCACGGGCACGGGCTTCGCGCCGTGGCTGTCGATCATCAAGGATCCGGAAACCTACGAGCGCTTCGAGCACGTGGTGCTGTGCCACGGCGTGCGCCGTGCCGAGGACCTGTGCTATCGCGACGACATCCTCGACGTGCTGCCGAAGCACGAGTTCCTCGGCGAGCTCGTGCGCGGTCGCCTGCATTACTACCCGGCGGTGACGCGCGAGGAGTTCACCTGGGAGGGCCGGCGCCATCGCGGCCGCCTCACCGACCTGCTCGCCAGCGGGCAGCTCGCTTCCGGCCTCGGCCTGCCGCCGCTGGATCCGGACTTCGACCGCGTGATGCTGTGCGGCAGTCCGGCGATGCTGGACGACTTCCGCCAGCTGCTCGATGGCCGCGGTTTCAGCGCGGCCCCGCGCATCGGTACTCCGGGTCATTACGTCTTCGAGCGCGCCTTCGTCGAGAAGTAGCCGCGTCGGATTGATGCATCGCATGAGGTGAGACGGGCAAGCCGTTGAATTGGCTGGACGCGAAAACCTGCGCCTTCGCAGGTACTAATATTGCGACCATGAGCCAGCAAGACGACCTGACCGACCGCCAGCGCGCCATCCTCGACTTCGTGCGCGAGTGCATCGCGGTGCACGGCCTGCCGCCGACCTGGGCGGAAATCGCGCGCGCATTCGGCTTCCGCCAGACGCGCGCCGCGCAGAAGCACCTGCAGGCGATCGCGGCGAAAGGCCATCTCGTGCTGCTGCCGGGCAAGGCGCGCGGCATCCGGTTGCCGGAAGGCGTGGCGCGCGGCCGCGCCGCAACGGCGGGAAACGCCGCGCGCGAGGCGATGCTGCGCCTGCCCGTCCTCGGCCGCGTCGCCGCCGGCGCGCCCATCGGCGCCGACGTCCCGCTCGACGACGATGCGCTGCGCCACCTCGTGCTGGATCGCGCGTTGTTCGCCACGCGGCCCGACTACCTGCTGCGGGTACGCGGCGATTCGATGCGCGACGATGGCATCCTCGACGGCGACCTGGTCGCGATCCAGCGCGGTGCGAGCGCGCGCGACGGGCAGACGGTGGTGGCGCGGCTCGACGACGAGGTCACGATCAAGCGCCTGCAGCTGGCGGGCGACGGCCACGTCCGCCTGCTGCCGCGCAATCCCGCGCATGCGCCGATCGACGTGGAACCGGGCCAGGACTTCGCGATCGAGGGCGTGTTCTGCGGCCTGGTGCGCGGGCATGGTCGCG
>DATJDY010000179.1:0-3265 GCA_035497155.1 Luteimonas sp. | reverse complement strand
GAGGAGGCTCCGATGCGACACGAAGGCTTGCGAAATGGCAGTGCGCGGACCGACCGCGAAAGCGTGGCGCGCACGACGGCGTCCGACCTGAAGACGGTCGCCGAGGACATGCTGCGCATGGGCCGCCACTGGGCGCGCGCGGCGCAGGGCTGGCTGGAACGCGCGGGCGACGAGGCGCAGCGGACGGGCCAGGCCTGGTCGCGCAGCGACCGCGACCTGCGCAGCGACTACGGCGGCGACGGTTACGACCAGGTCGACGCGCGGCGCGGGTCGCGCGACCACGACGCACGCGATGACGCCGCGTACGCGGCGTACGGCATCTACGGAACCGATGGCCAGGAACAGGCGGGGCGTGACTTCGGCGGGCGCGACTACCGCGGCGTCGGTCCCGCGGACTACACGCGTTCGGACGAGCGTATCCGCGAGGACCTCAACGAACGACTGACCGAGGCGCACGACCTCGACGCGAGCGGCCTGTCCGTGGAGGTCGAGGGTGGTGTCGCGACATTGCGCGGGCGCGTGCCCCAGCGCTGGATGAAGCATCGCGCCGAGGACCTCGCCGACGGGTGCATCGGCGTGACCGACATCCGCAACCACATCGTCGTCGGCGACGGCACGAGCGGCACGAGCGCCTCGAAGGCCGCGAGTGGCGCGAACACCGCGAGCGCGAGCGCGAATGCGGATGCGGGTGCTGCGCGCACGAGCAGCACCGGCGGCGCGCCTACGGGCCCGGGCAAGGCCACCCCGAACGCCTGAGGCCCGCACGACCGCACGCAAACAAAAAGGGCCGGCGAATTCGCCGGCCCTTCCGTTTTCTGGCGCGCCCGGAGAGATTCGAACTCCCGACCCCCAAGTTCGTAGCCTGGTGCTCTATCCAGCTGAGCTACGGGCGCAAAAAACAGAAGCGGAATTGTGCGGAACCGGGGCGGCTCCGTCAATCCTGAAGCGATGAAAAACTGGCGGAGACTGAGGGATTCGAACCCTCGATGGAGCTTTTGACCCCATACTCCCTTAGCAGGGGAGCCCCTTCGGCCTCTCGGGCAAGTCTCCGTGGCGGCCGATGCCGGCGCCGCGAGCGCGAAAGGATAGCGGCTCAGCCCACTTGCGGCAAATCGCCGGCGTCCTGCCCCGGTTCCCCGCGCTGGATGCGCTGGTAGATCTCCTCGCGATGGACCGCGACGTCCTTGGGCGCCGTGATCCCGACGCGCACCTGGTTCCCCTTGACGCCCAGCACGGTGACCGTGACCGAATCGCCGATCATCAGCGTCTCTCCGACGCGACGGGTGAGAATCAGCATCTGAACTTCTCCATGGCCGGCTTCATGCCGGCTGCAACCGGTTCCGTGAACACGCAAGGATACTACCCATCACGCGCGCCATGTAGGCAGGACGAAAGTCACGAACCAGTGAATCCGGTCGGGATCAGTTCATCCTTTCGCGGACCCAATCGGGTATGGCGCCGAGCGCGGCGACGAGCGCCGGGCCATCGTCGCCGCCACCCTGCGCCAGGTCGGGGCGCCCGCCGCCCTTGCCGTTGATCGCGCGCGCCACGTGTGACAGCAGGTCACCGGCCTTGACCTTGCCGAGCGCCGTGCCGCTGACACCGGCGACCAGCGCCGCCTTGCCGTCCGCCGTGCCCGCAAGCACGACGACCGCGTCGCCGAGCTGCTGCTTGAACCTGTCGACCGCGTCGCGCAGCGCCTTCGCATCGAAACCCTCCAGTCGCGCGGCGAGCACGCGCACGCCGGCGACGTCGACGGCATTCGCGGCGAGATCGGCGGTCGCGCCGCTCGCGGCCTTCGCGCGCATCGCTTCGAGTTCTCGCTCGAGCTTCTTCTGGCGGTCGAGCAGGCCGCGCAGCTTCTCGGCCACGTCGGATGCATTGCCGCCCAGCAGCTGCGCGGCCTCGCGCAGGCGCTGCTCTTCGCTGGCCACGTGGTCCAGCGCGCCCTGCCCGGTCAGCGCCTCGATGCGGCGCACGCCGGCGGACACGCCGCCTTCGGACACGATCTTGAACAGGCCGATGTCGCCGGTGCGGCCAACATGGGTACCGCCACACAGTTCGGTCGATGCCTCGCCCATGCGCAGCACGCGCACCTGGTCGCCGTACTTCTCGCCGAACAAAGCGAGCGCGCCGAAGTCGAGCGCTTCCTGCATGCCCATGTTGTGCACTTCGGCCGCGTGGTTGGCGCGGACTTCCGCGTTGACGCGACGCTCGACCTCGGCGACCTCGGCCGCGGTCATCGGCTGGATGTGCGAGAAGTCGAAGCGCAGCCGCTCGGGCGCGACCAGCGAGCCCTTCTGCGCGACATGCGTGCCGAGCACCTGGCGCAGCGCCGCGTGCAGCAGGTGGGTGGCGCTGTGGTTGAGCACGGTCGCGGCGCGGCGCGCGGCATCCACTGCGCCGAGCAGGCGGTCGCCGCGGCGCAGGGTGCCGGCCGCGAGGCGGCCGAAATGCGCATGGAACTGGCCCGCGAGCTTCATCGTGTCGTCGACGACGAAGCGCATGCCCTGCCCGGCCAGTTCGCCGGTATCGCCGACCTGGCCGCCGGACTCGGCGTAGAACGGCGTCGCGTCGAGCAGCACGATGCCCTCCTCGCCTTCCGCCAGCGCGTCGACCGGACGGCCGTCGCGCAGGATGGCGAGCACTTCGAGGCCGCCGGCCTCGAGCGCGTCGTAGCCGAGGAAACGCGTCGGCGTCAGCTGCGAAGCCAGTTCGGCCGGCAGCGTGGTGCCGCCGCCGAACTTGCCGGCGGCGCGCGCGGTCGCCTTCTGCTGCGCCATCGCCACGTCGAAGCCGGCCATGTCCACCGACAGGCCGCGCTCGCGCGCGATGTCGGCAGTCAGGTCGACCGGGAAGCCGTAGGTGTCGTACAGGCGGAACGCGTCGGCGCCGGGGATGGTCCCGCTGGCCTCCACCGCGTCGCGGCCGGCGACCTCGTCGAAGATGCGCATGCCGTGCTCGAGGGTCTCGCCGAAGCGTTCCTCCTCGGCGCGCAGCGCGGACTCGACGAACGCCTGGTTGCGCGCGAGCTCCGGATAGGCCTCGCCCATGGTCGCGACGAGCGGCGCGACCATCTTCCAGAAGAAGTCGCCGCGCACGCCAAGCATCCAGCCATGGCGCAGCGCGCGGCGGATGATCCGACGCAGCACGTAGCCGCGCCCCTCGTTCGACGGCAGCACGCCATCCACGATCAGGAAGCTGCAGGCGCGGATGTGGTCGGCGATCACGCGCAACGACTTGTTGCCGAGGTCCGAGGTGCCGG
>DATJDY010000178.1:0-4153 GCA_035497155.1 Luteimonas sp. | reverse complement strand
GCCGTACAACCTGGAGAAACTGCGCGCGATGGATGCCGACGTGCGGCTCAAGGCCGCCCGCATCGACGCGCCGAAGCTGCCCCTCGACGACATGGACGCGCACCTGAAGCTCGAGGGCGGCCTGCTGCGCCTGGATCCGCTGAACTTCGGCGTGGCCGGCGGCGACATCCGCTCCACGATCCGCATGGATGCGCGCGAATCGCCGATCCGCACCCGCGCGGACATCGGCGCGCGCGGCCTGAACCTCGGCAAGCTGATGCCGGACTCGAAGCTCGCGCAGGATGCGATCGGCAAGGTCGGCGGCGACGTCCACCTCGCCGGCACCGGCAATTCAATCGCGACGATGCTCGGCAGCAGCGACGGCACCGCCGTCGTCGGCATGGGCAAGGGCCGCATCAGCAACCTGGTGATGGAACTCGCCGGCCTCGACATCGCCGAGGCGCTGAAATTCCTCATCGAGGGCGACCGGCAGATCCCGATCCGCTGCGCGTTCGGCGACTTCAAGGTCGCCGACGGCCTGATGACCGCGAATGCGCTCGCCTTCGACACCACCGACACGATCATCGTCGGCGAAGGCACGATCAGCCTGAAGGACGAGACGCTCCAACTTCGGCTGCGCCCCCGGCCCAAGGACCGCAGCATCCTGGTGCTGCGCTCGCCGCTGGTTGCCGAGGGCACATTCAAGCACCCGCGTTTCCATCCGGACTATGCGCGCGTCGGCCTTCGCGGCGCGATCGCGCTGGTGCTGGCCAACATCGCGCCGCCGGCGGCGCTGCTCGCGACGATCGAACTCGGGCCGGGCAAGGACGCGGATTGCGGCGGCAAGTACGCGAAGTAGAGCCGACCCATGGTCGGCTTCCCTCGACAGCCGACCATGGGTCGGCTCTACCTCAGCTGGCGATATAGCGCTGCAGCTGGTCGAGCTCGTGCTGCTGGTCCTCGATCACCGCCTTGACCAGGTCGCCGATCGACACGACGCCGACCACGTGCCCGCCTTCGAGCACCGGCAGGTGGCGGATGCGGCGGTCGGTGACCAGCCCCATGCAGCGTTGCGCGGTGTCGTCGAGGCGGACCGACACGACGTCGGCGGTCATGATGTCGCGCACCGGCGTCTCGCGCGACGAGCGCCCCTGCAGCACGACCTTGCGCGCGTAGTCGCGCTCGGAGACGATCCCCGCCATCGCGCCGGCTTCCATCACCAGCAGCGCGCCGATGCGTTTTTCCGCCATCAACCGGATCGCTTCGAGGACCGGCGCATCAGGCCCGATCGCGTAGACCCCGGGGGCCTTGCCCTCCAGCAGCTGCCGTACCGTGCGCATCGCCCTCTCCTTCGCCGGTGGACCGGCCCGAGGATACTCTCCTACCGCGCACCATCGAGGTAGCCCGGACCGAGGTGTCCCATCTGCCGCTGGATGGCGTTGGCGCGGCGCTGCACGTACGGACCCGGCCGCGCCACGCTGTAACGGCGGGGACTCGGCAGCACCGCCGCCAGCCGGGCGGACTGCGCCGGCGCGAGCGCCGAGGCATCGCGACCGAACCAGGTGCGCGCCGCAGCCTGCGCGCCGTACACGCCGTCGCCGAACTCGGCGAAGTTCGCGTACATCTCGAGGATCCGGCGCTTCGGCCACAGCGTCTCGATCAACGCGGTGTACCAGACCTCCAGCCCCTTGCGCAGCCAGCGCGTCGGTCCGCTGCCCTGCCACAGGAACAGGTTCTTCGCGGTCTGCTGGCTGATCGTGCTCGCGCCGCGGATGCCGCGCACCGGCCGGCCGCGCTTCTCCGCGCGGGCGACCGCGCGCTCGTTGTGCGCCTGCGCCTTCGCGATCGCGTCGAAATCGAAGCCGTGGTGGCTGGGGAAGTTCTGGTCTTCCGCGGCGACGAGCGCCAGCGGCAGCGAAGGCGCCATGCGGTCCAGGTCGCGCCAGTCGTGGGCCATCCGGAAGCTCCAGTCGCCCTCGGTCCAGGCCTCGGCCTGGCGCGCGACCATGAACGCGGAGAACGGCGGGTCCACGAACCGCAGGACCGCCACCTGCAGCACGGTCACCACCACGAACAGCAACGGCAGGCGCCACAGCCAGCTCCGCCAGCGCCGCCTACCCACCCGTTTGCCGCGCGCTTGCCTCATCGCCCGCCTGCCCCCATGTAGGGCCGAGCCACGCTCGACCGCCTTTTCCCATGCAAGCATTATCGCCATGACCGACCCCATTCCGACCAGCGCGACGCCCGGTGCGTCCGCGACCGCACCGCACGATGCGGCGCAGGATCGCGACGCGCTTGCCCGCTTCCTCCTCCCCGGCGCCGGCGTGCGCGGCGTCCGCGTGCACCTGGACGACGCGTGGGCACAGATCCGCGCGCGCGCGACCGACGTTCCCGCGTCCGCCGTCGAACTGCTGGGCGAAGCCGCCGCCGCCGCCGCGCTGTTCACCGGCCACGCCAAGGTCGATGGCCGCCTGTCGGTGCAGCTGCGCGGCACCGGCGCGCTGCGCACCCTGTTCGCCGAATGCACCGCCGCAGGCACCCTGCGCGGCATCGCCCAGGTCGAAGCGGGCACGACACCGGCGCGCGACCTGCGCGCGATGGGCGACGGCGCGATCCTGGCGATCACCATCGAGAACCCCGCCGCCCCCGGTCGCGAACCGGTCCGCTACCAGGGCCTCGTCCCGCTGGAGTCGGATTCGCTGGCCGGCGCGTTCGAGGACTACTTCCGCCAGTCGGAACAGTTGCCGACCCGGATCCTGCTGGCCGCCGACGACCGCCGCGCCGCCGGCCTGATGCTGCAGAAGCTGCCCGGCGACGCCGGCGACGACGACGGCTGGAACCGCGCCGGCGCGCTGTTCGACACCCTGTCCCAGGCCGAGCTGCTCGACTGGCCGGCGGCCACCCTGCTGCACCGGCTGTTCCACGAGGAGGCCCCGCAGGCCATGGGCGAGCGGCCCCTGCGTTTCGGCTGCTCCTGTTCGCGGGAGCGGGTCGGCGCGATGCTGCACTCGCTCGGCCGCGACGAAGCCGAGGCCGCCGCCGCTGCCAACGGCGGCGAGGTCCATGTCCGTTGCGAGTTCTGCGGCCAGTCCTACGAATTTGACCCGGATGAAATTGAAGCGCTCTTCGCCAC
This sequence comes from Luteimonas sp., assembly GCA_035497155.1. Taxonomy (GTDB): domain Bacteria; phylum Pseudomonadota; class Gammaproteobacteria; order Xanthomonadales; family Xanthomonadaceae; genus Cognatiluteimonas. Next base: position 1,041 of record DATJDY010000178.1, on the reverse strand, counting down.
CCCGGATCAGACGATCGAAGCTCCGCCCAGCCTGCAATAGCCAAGGCCCGGCGTCTTCATGTCGCGCTGATTGTTAAATAAACATAAATCCGCTAGGCTCATGACACGCCCGAAGGGAACTCGTTCCCGGGGCAGGGGTCAGACATCCGCCATGCGTACAACGCCAACCAGCACCAGGTCCACGAGGACGCGCCTGCGCGTCGCCGCGATCGCGTTGCTGCTGTGCGCGGCCGCCGGGGCAAGCGCGCAGTCGAAGCACGCGCAGAGCACCTGGCTTCCAGTCTGGAACAACACCAACGGCAAGCTCGAGGCCTACCTCGTGCTCGAGCCCACCGACGGCACCGTGCAGGTCGGCAACCGCTGGCGCTTCGGCAACAACTCGCTCGAGGCCACGTACGGGCTGCAAGCGGGGGATTCGCTGGCGCTCGTGTGCAACGGCAAGGCCGGCCTCGCCGGCGCGCTGCCGAGCCTGCCGAACAACTGCCTGCTCGCGACGCTGGGCAAGGGACTCGACGACGACGGCAGCGGCAGCCATCGCGCCACCGCGAGTGCTGCGTTCGCGCGCAACGGCGCCAAGGTCGGCATCGCCGCCGGCACCGGTCGCGACACCCTGCCTGCTTGGCTGCTGCCCGGCGCGCCGCGCACCCAGGTCGACGTGAACGACCTGACGGTCTTCGCGCAGAAGAACCTGCGCAGCCAAGGCTATGTGTCGATCGCGGGCACCGTCGCCAAGGCACGGCTGGTGCCGGCGTCCGAAGCCTCGCCGGAACTGGCCGACCGCTGGAGCAGCAAGTCGGTCACGCTGGGCGGCGGCTACGGCGCCTTCGGCGCGAGCATCGTCGGCCACGTGCTGGACACGCCCGGCCAGTCCGCTTTCGGCGGCCTGGGACTGGGCCTGACCTGGCGCACGCCGTGGAGCGGCCAGCTCACGGTCGGCGCCGACAACGTCGTGACCCGCGGCAAGAATCCGTTCTCGACCAGCAACGGCGAAACGGACAATGGCGCCGTGCCGTACGTGAAGTACGAGCAGGATCTCTAGCG
>DATJDY010000177.1:0-6748 GCA_035497155.1 Luteimonas sp. | reverse complement strand
GACCGTCGGCAGCGGCATCATTGACCCACCCAGCGGTGCCGCCGGGCTGCTGGTGGTGTTCGCCGCACTGGTCGGCGCGATCACCTGGAACCTGATCACCTGGTACTTCGGCCTGCCGTCGTCGTCCTCGCACGCGCTGATCGGCGGCCTGTGCGGCGCCGCGCTCGCCGCCGCGCACAACAACTGGCAGGCGCTGATCTGGTCGCAGAGCGTCGGCAAGTGGAGCGACAACAAGGGCCTGCTGTGGAAGGTGTTCCTGCCGATGGTGAGTTCGCCCATCGCCGGCTTCATCCTCGGCGTGACGATCATGACGTTGCTGTACGCGATCATCGCGGGGATGGCGCGCAGCGGCGTATTGACGCGACTGGCGCGGCCGCGGTGGGTCAACGCCTTCTTCGGCAAGGCGCAACTGGCATCGGCGGCCTACATGGGCTATGCGCACGGAACCAACGACGCGCAGAAAACCATGGGCATCATCGCGCTCGCGATCTTCGCCGCGCAGGGATCCGGCGCACTGGACGACCTGCCGACGTGGCTGGCGTTCATGCATCCGGACGGTGGCGAGAAGAACATCGACAGCTGGATCATCCTCACCTGCGCGCTGGTGATGGCGGCCGGCACCGCGGCCGGCGGGTGGCGCATCATCAAGACGCTCGGCCACAAGATGGTGAAGCTGCATCCGATCAACGGCTTCGCGGTGGATACCAGCTCGGCGACGATCCTGACGCTGGCGGCGCACTTCGGCATGCCGGTGTCGACCACGCACAGCATCTCGACCGCGATCATGGGCGTGGGCTTCGCGAAGAACCCGCGCGCGCTGAAGATCACGGTGATCGAGCGCATCATCTGGGCCTGGATCCTGACCATCCCGGCGGCGGGCAGCGTGGCGTTCGGCTTCTACTGGTTGCTGGGCGCGCTGGGCGTGGCGTGAGCCCGGGCGTGGCGGCCGCAAGCAGGCCGGCCGTGGCGGCGACCCCGGAACAGCGCATCCTCGCGGCGGTGCGGGCGATCCCGCCCGGTGAGGTCGCCGCCTACGGCGAGGTCGCGCGCCGTGCCGGGTTGCCCGGTCGCGCGCGGCTCGCGGCGAAGGTCCTCAGCGGCAACACCGATCCCGCGCTGCCCTGGCACCGCGTGCTGCGCGCCGACGGGCGCATCGCGTTCCCGGCCGGATCGAAGGGTCATCGGGAGCAGGCGCGGCGGCTGAAGGCCGAGGGCGTGCGCGTGGAGAAGGGCCGGGTGCGGATCGCCGCGACCTCGGGCTTCGACATGGACGCCGAGGTCTGGGCGCCCCGCACGCCGGGCAAGTGACGCGGGCCGGTCGGCCGACCGGTATCATGGGCGCCACGATGTTCTCCAATATCCCCCCCATCACCAAGGCGCTGCTGGTCGCCAACGGCGTCGTGTTCCTGCTGCAGCAGCTGGCCGGCGATCCGGCGTTCGCGCCCTTCATGCTCTGGCCGCTAGGCGGCGCCGAAGCGTTCGGCCCGTCGACGATGTTCCTGCCGTGGCAGCTCGTCACGTACGCGTTCCTGCACGGCAGCTTCGCGCACGTGGGCTTCAACATGCTCGCGCTGCTGATGTTCGGCGCGCCACTGGAGTACACGTGGGGGCAGCGGCGCTTCGCCGCGTTCTATTTCACGTGCGTGGTCGGGGCAGGCTTGTGCCAGCTCGCGATCGCATCGTGGGCTGTATCGCAGGGCGGCGGCGCCTATCCGACGGTCGGCGCTTCGGGCGGCATCTTCGGCTTGCTGCTGGCCTACGGGATGCTGTTCCCGAACCAGCGCGTCATGTTGCTGATCCCGCCGATCCCGATGCGGGCGCGCACGCTGGTGATCGTCTATGGCGCGATCGAGCTGCTGATGGGCTTCACCGGCCTGCAGCCGGGCGTGGCGCACTTCGCGCACCTGGGCGGCATGCTGTTCGGCTGGCTGCTGATCCGCTACTGGCGCGGCCAGCCGCCGTTCGGTCGCGGCGGACCGCGTCGCCCGCGCCCCCGCATCGTGCGCTGACGCCCTACCTCCAGATCCTGACCTGCTGCGGCGCGGTGCGCTGCATCGGCGTGCCGGCCTTGCACGAGAACGCGGCACCGAAACCGGGATCGTTCGCGAGCGGGCCGTTCGCGCGCCACTGTCCCGGCGCATGCACATCGCTCGAGGCGATGCGCTGGGCGACGTCGGGCGACATCTGCTGCGCCCACAGGCGCGCCCAGCCCTGGTAGAAGGCCTGTCGCGCCAGTTGCGCGGGATCGGGTTTCGCGGAAGCGGCGGGCTTCTTCTTCGCCGTCTTCGATGCGGGCGGGGTCGCGGACGGCGCTGCCGCCGCGACCGCGGTCGCGGGCATCGCGGCCTGCATGGCATCGAGCGCGAGCTCGACGCCGGCGAGGTCGGCCGCGTTCTCCACGCGGGTCTGGTCGCCGGCGACGAAAGTTCCGGCGAGGCCCGGCCACTTGTACGCGCCGTATTGCACGGACAGCGCCGAGAGCACTGCGTCCCAGGCCGTGGTGTCGGCCGGCGTCCACCAGTCGTGCACGGTGCCGTCCGCATCGATGTTGCGACCGATGCCGTCGAAGCCATGGGTCAGTTCATGGCCGACGAGCGCGCCGAACGCGCCGTAATTCGCGGCGTCGTTGCGCGCCATGTCGAGGACCGGTGCCTGCAGCATCGCCGCGGTGACGATCAGGCGGTTCTGCGCCGGATCGTAAGCCAGCGCGGGCTGCTGCGGCAGCACCGGCCAGCGCCGGTCGGCGTTGCCGCGGCCGATGCGCTTCATTTCCTCGCGATGGCGCCAGGTCGAGGCGATGAGCATGTTGCCGCCGAAGCTGCCGCGGCCCATCGGCTGCACGGTGTAGTCGAGATCGCGCGCGGGCACGCCGATTTCGATCTTCAGCTGCGCGAGCTTGGCCTTGGCCTGCGCGCGCGTCGCGGGCGCCATCCATGCCGCGCGGTCGATGCCGCGACCGAGCGCGTCGCGCACCCGCGTGGCGATGTCCTGCGCCCGGGCACGGGTGTCGGCGGGCAGGTAGCGCGTGGCGTATTCGTGGCCGAGCATCGGGCCCGCGGCGAGGTTCATCGCGGCGAGCACCGCCTCGCGTCGCGGCGCCGGCGCGGTTTCGCCGCGCAGCACGGTGCCGCGGAACGCGAAGTCCACGTCGCGCCAGGCCTTCGACAGGTACGGCGCCATCGCGGCCGCGACCTGGTAGCGCAGGTAGGCCTTCCATTGCGCGGGCTTGACGCCGTCGGCGAGCGCGTCGAGCTGCGCGAACAGGCCGGCGTCGGCCATCGAAACGGTGTCGTCGCTGACGCCCTGCGCCTTCAGGAATGCCTGCAGCTGCAGGTGCCGGAATTGCCGGTCGAGGCCCGCGACCGGAACCGGCACGTAGTTCGCGCGCGGATCGCGCAGCAGGGTGAGCGGGCGCGACGCCCTGGCGATGCGCGTCTCCAGGTCGATCACCGCCTGTACGTCCGCCTGCAGTTGCGCGGGCTTGCTGCCGGCGAGCGTCAGCAGCTTGCCGACGTAGTCGCGATAGCGGTCGAACAGGGCCTTCGCGTCCGCGTCGGTGCGCGTGTAATAGGCGGGATCGGGCAGGCCGAGGCCGCCCTGGCTGAAGTAGCCGACGTGGTGGCTGAGGTCGGCCAGGTCCACGTCCGGCCCGAAGTTGAACAGCACCGGGATGCCGACCTGGTGCAGCGCCATCACCGCCACCGGGACGTCCTTGGTCTTGCGGATCGAATCGATGCGCGAGAGCAGAGGCGCGATCGGGTTGGCGCCGTCGCGTTCGATCGCGGCCTCGTCGAGCCCGCTCGCCCAGAAATCGCCGAGCAGCTTGGCGACGCCGCCCTGGGCGTTGCGCATGTCCTCGTCGAGCAGGTCGACCTGCTGCTGGTGCGCGCGGTCGGCGAGCTGGCCGAGCACGGAGGTCATGCCGCTGCCGGAAACGATCAGGTTCGCCTTGAGCCAGTCGGCGTTGGCCTGGGAATAGAAATCCTGGCAGGCGGGCGCGATCGCGGGCTTCTTCGGCGCTGCCTTCTTCTTCGCCGCGTCGGCGGACGGGGCAACGAGCAGGGCTGTCGTCGTGACCAGCGCGATGGAGAGTGCGAGCATGCGCAGCTTCGGCATTCGTCGGTGTCCGTGAAGTTCGCGGCGAGTGTAGCAACGCGTCGCGCGGCTTCCGTGAACGGGCCGTGCGATCGCGGGCGGTGCCGGCGCTGCACGCGGGGAAAAGGAAAGGCCCGGCAATGCCGGGCCTTTCGTGACTGCGGTCGCGCGCGCGCCGCGGTTGGGTGCAGGCGTTACCAGATGATGACGCGCTTGTCCTCCGGCCGCACCATCGCATCGCCCGCCTTGCACTGGAACGCCGCCGCGAACGCCGGCATGTCCGAGGGCGCGCCGATCGCGCGGAACTGCGCCGGCGAGTGCGGGTCGCTGTTCAGCCGCACCAGCTGCGCCTCGTCGCGGATGCTGCCGCGCCACACCCGCGCCCAGTTGAGGAAGAAGCGCTGGTCGCGGCCCAGGCCGTCGATCATCGGGTCCGGCGTGCCGGCGGTGGCCGTCTTCATCGCGTCGTAGGCGAAGTTGAGGCCGCCGAGGTCGCCGATGTTCTCGCCCAGGGTCAGCTTGCCGTTGACGCGCTTGTCCGGCATGGACGGGATCGGCGCGTAGCCGTCGAACTGCGCGACGAGCTTCGCGGTGCGCTCGTCGAAGCGCTTGCGGTCCTCGGGCGACCACCAGTTGGCGTTGTTGCCGGCGCCGTCGAACTGGCTGCCCTCGTCGTCGAAGCCGTGGCCGGCCTCGTGGCCGATCACCGCGCCGATGCCGCCGTAGTTGATCGGATCGTCGCCGTTCGCGTAGAAGAACGGCGGCTGCAGGATCGCGGCCGGGAAGTTGATCGTGTTGGTGCTCGGGTCGTAGTAGGCGTTGACCGTCTGCGGGGTCATGCCCCATTCGTAGCGGTCGGTGGGCTTGCCGATCTTGTCGAGGTCGTAGCGGACGTTGAAGCGCCTGGCCGCGCGCAGGTTCGCGAACCAGGTGCCAGGCGCGACGTCCAGGCCGTCCCAGCTGCGCCACTTGTCCGGATAGCCGATCTTGGGCAGGAACGTGCCCCATTTCTCCAGGGCCTTGGCCTTGGTCTCGTCGCCCATCCAGTCCAGGTGCTCGATGCGCGACTTCAGCGCATTGCGGACGTTGTCGACGAGCTGTTGTGCCCGCGCCTTGGCTTCCGGCGGGAAGTATTCCGCCACGTACAGCTGGCCCAGGCCCTGGCCCATGCTGCCGTTGACCGAGCCGAGCACGCGCTTCCAGCGCGCCTGCTGCTCGGGCTGGCCGTTGAGCGTCTTGCCGTAGAAGGCGAAGTTCTCGTCCTGGAACGCCTTCGACAGCGCGTTGGAGGCGCCGTCGATGGCATGGAAGGCCAGGTAGTCGCGCCACTGCGCCGCCGGCACGTCGGCGAGCATGGCGTCGAATTCGGCGAAGAACTTGGGCTGCGACAGCGAGAAGCCGTCGCCCGCCGGCACGCCGAGCGCGCCGAAGAACGCGGCCCAGTCGAAATGCGGGGTGATCGCGTCGGCTTCGGCCACGGTCACGAAGTGGTAGGTGTTCTTCGGGTCGCGCAGCTCCACGCGCGACAGCGAGGCCTTCGCCAGCCTCGTCTCGAACGCGAGCACGCCGTCGGCCTTCGCCTGCGCGTCGGCGGCGGGCGTGCCGGTCATCTCGAACAGCTTCGCGACGTGCGCGACGTACTTGGCGCGCAGGTCCTTGTACTCGTCCTTCGTGTAGTAGTCGGGCGTCGGCAGGCTGAGGCCGCCCTGGCTGGCGAACGCGATCTGCCGCGAAGCGTCCTTGTAATCGGCTTCGGCGCCGAAGCGGAAGCCGGCGCCGCGGCCGTCGGCGAAGGCCTTGCCGAGCCACGCGACGATGTCCTTCGTGTCCTGCAGCGCGGCGATCGCCGCCAGTTCCGGCTTGACCGGGTCGTAGCCGGCGCGCTCGATCGCGGCCTCGTCCATGCCGGAGCGGTAGAGCCAGCCGATCTTCTGCCGGACCGAGCCCGCGGGAGCCTTGTCGGCGGCCTTGTCGGCGGACACGACGAGCGCGTGCTGCGCGTCGAGGCTCTTCTCGCTGAGCTGGTCGAACGCGCCCCAGCGGGTGCGGTCGGCCGGGATCGGATTGGCCGCGACCCACTTGCCGTTGGCGTAGGCGTTGAAATCCTGGCAGGCGGACACGGACGGATCGAGCTCGGACACGTCGTACACCGGCGCGGCCTTGGTCGAAGCCGCGTGGCCCATGGCGGCGTGGTGCTGCGCGGAAGCCGGCAGCGCAAGGACGGCGGCGATCGCCGCGGTGAGCGCCAGCGGCGCACGGATCTTGCGGTTCATCGGAAATTCCCCAGTGGATGAAGAACCGCGCGCGGCAGGCGCCGCGCGCGGGCTTGCAGGTTGCCTTACCAGATCACCACGCGCTTGTCGTCCGGGCGCACCATCGCGTCGCCGGGCTTGCACTGGAACGCCGCCGCGAAGGCCGGCATGTTCGAGGGCGCGCCGATCGCGCGGAACTCGCCCGGTGCGTGCGGGTTGGTGTTGACGAGCACCTTCATGTAGTCCGGCGCCATCTTGTCGCGCCACACCGTTTCCCAGTTGATGAAGAAGCGCTGGTCGCGGCTCAGGCCGTCGGTCATCGGGTCGGGCGTGCCAGCGGTGGCCGCCTTCATCGCGTCGTACGCGGTGTTCAGGCCGCCGAGGTCGGCGATGTTCTCGCC
>DATJDY010000176.1:0-1819 GCA_035497155.1 Luteimonas sp. | reverse complement strand
GCCCGAGACCGCCAAGCAACTTGGCGGCCATGCCGGCATCGATCGCGCTCGACCAGACGACGGCGCCAAAGCGGCGCGGATCGGTCAGACGCAGCGTGCCGCGTTCGGTCACGAGATCGAAGTGATCATGCGGCCCGGGCGCGCCCGGCAGGTCGCTGAAGGCGAGCGAGCCCGACATGCCCAGATGCATCAGCAGGCCGCCGCGATCGAGTGCGAGCCACAAATATTTACCTCGGCGCGTGACCTCGCCGACCGATTGCGCCACCAGCGACGCAGGCTCGCAGCCCAGCGTCCAACGCAGCGGCTTGCCCAGGCGCACCGCGCGGACACGCGCTCCAGCAATGCGCGCGGCGAAGCTCCGGCGCGTGACTTCGACCTCGGGAAGTTCGGGCATGCAGGGAATTATCACGGCCCCGGCCGGTCACAAACCCGAGCCTAGAATGGGTTTGCCGTAGCAGGAGTTCTCGATGCCAGCTCTCAATTGTCGATCCGCTGGCGCGCGTGCGCTGTGGGCCTTGGTCACGTCCGTGGCCCTCGCCGGCGCTGCGCTGGCCCAGGTCGCGAACGCGAGCCCATCCGTTGAGAACTCCAAGCTCGACGCACGCCTGTTCTACGAACTGCTGATTGGCGAGATCGAGCTCAATGCCGGCGATGCGGGCGCGGCCTTCCAGCTGATGCTCGACTCGGCGCGGCGCAGCAAGAGCGAACAGCTGTTCCGCCGTGCCACCGAGATTGCCTTGCGGGCGCGCGCCGGCGACTCGGCGCTGGTCGCCGCGAAGGCCTGGCGCACGGCCTGGCCCGAGTCGCTCGACGCACTGCGCTACGAGGTTCAGTTGCTGGTGGCGCTGCGCCGTCCGGCCGAGACCGCGGCGTCGCTGCAGGCCTTGCTCAGGCTCACACCGGCGCCTCAGCGCACGGCGCTGATCAACGGTCTGCCGAGCATCTTCGCGCGCAGCACCGAGCGGGTGGCCAACGCCGCGCTGATCGAGCGCGTGCTCGAGCCCTACACGTTGGCCCCCGACACCGCCGCGGCCGCGCTGGCGGCGAGCGGCCGAGCGTGGTTTGCCGCGGACGATCTGGCAAAGGCCCTGGCGCTGGCGCAGCGTGCGCAGGTTCAGGATCCAGCCTCCGAGGCGCCGGTCGGGCTTGCGCTCGAGATGCTGCGCCGCGAGCCGGCCGCCGAGGCGATCGTGCAGGCCCACCTGGCGGCCCATCCCGACAGCAACAGCGTGCGCCTGCTCTATGTGCGCACCTTGCTGACCGCGCAGCGCTACGCCGACGCCGCACCGCAACTCGAACTGCTGACGCGCAACGCGCCCGAGATGGCGCCGGCCTGGCTCACGCTCGGCGCATTGCACCTTCAGCTGCGCGAGCCGACACAGGCCATTGCGGCACTCGAAAAATACATTCAACTCGTGCAGGCCGACAAGGCTGGGGGCCCGCCTGCGGCCGCCGCGGCCAGCTCGGGGTCAGATACCGGCGCGGCAGGCGACGCCGACGCGGAGGCGGACGCGCCTGGCGCTGGCACGCCGGCCCAGCTCCAACAAGACGCGCTGGCGCGCGGCTGGCTGCTGCTGGCGCAAGCCGAAGAGCAGCGCGGCGACTCGAGCGCGGCCGACGCCTGGCTCGCCAGGATCGACGATCCGCGGCGCTCGCTCGAGGTCCAGGCGCGGCGCGCGACGCTGCTGGCACGCGAAGGCAAGGTGACGCAGGCGCTCGAGACGATCCGCCGGGTGCCACAGAGATCTCCCGCCGACGTGCGCGCCAAGCTGATGGCCGAATCGCAGGTACTGCGCGAGGTCAGGCAGTGGTCGGATGC
>DATJDY010000175.1:0-9225 GCA_035497155.1 Luteimonas sp. | reverse complement strand
TGCTTCGCGAGGAAGGCCTGGCCTTCGGCAATCGGCAACGTGTCGGCGTCGCGGCGCAGCGCCGCGTATTCGATCCAGGGGTACAGCGGGTCGCCGGCGAGCGATGCGTAGCGCGCGGCGGTGAAGTCGCCGCGCTCGGCGGCCTCGATCGCGTCGCGGACCTGCGCGAGCCGCGCGTCGACGGCGCCCGTGTCCACAGCGGCCGTATCGACGCCGCGCCCGGGGGCTGGCACGGCGTGCGCGGGCGGGGCAACGACGGGCGCCACACCGGCCGCCGGCGGCGCGATCCTGCCCGTGGCGGCATCGGCGCACGCGCCGGTCGCCAGCGCGAGGAGCACCAGCGGCAGCAGGGCGTTGCGGGGGGGGCGCAGCGTCATGCCGCGACTATAGCCGGCGGCCGATGAACGCGGCTTTCGCGGCGGTCAGGCCGCGCGCAGCGCGTGCGCGGGCACGTCGAGTTCGATCGAGAGCGCCAGGTGGTCCGAATCCGCCGCCGGCATCGCGCGCATGCCCTGCAGCGCCAGCGGCGCGCTCACGAGGATGTGGTCGATCGCCTTCTGCGGGCGCCAGCTCGGGAACGTCGGCACGCACTGCGACGGCGGCTGCAGGTGCGTGCGCTTGTACAGCAAGTCCATCTCCGGGCGGTCGGCCACGCAGTTGAAGTCGCCCATCAGCACGACATGCTTCTGGCCGTGCAGCAGTTCGCTGATGAAGGCGAGCTGGCTGCGGCGCGACGCCGCGCCGAGCGACAGGTGCGCGATCGCGACGGTCAGCGCGTCGTCGCCGTCGCCGAAGCGCGCGACCAGCACGCCGCGGCCGGCGATGCGGCCGGGCAACGCGTGGTCCGCGACGTCCACCGGCTCCAGCTTGCTCAGCAGGCCATTCGCGCTGGAGGCCACGCCGCCCATGCTGCGATTGGGCTGGTGGCTCCAGTAATCGAAGCCGCCCTGCTGCGCGAGGTAATGCGTCTGGTTGGTGAACCCGGAGCGCAGGCTGCCGGGATCGGCCTCCTGCAGGCCGACGATGTCGTGCTCGCCGGCCAGGCGCGCGATGCGGTCGAGCGCGCCGCGCTTGTTGCCGGCCGGCAGCACGTGCGACCAGCTGCGCGCGACGTAATCGGAATAACCGCGCGTGCTGGAGCCGGCCTGGATGTTGGCGCTGAGCAGCTTGAGCCGGCGGGGCGACGTCATGTCAATGCGGGCGTGCGATGCGGGCCATGCCGGTGGATATGGTGCCGGCCGGCCCCGGACTCAAGGCGCCGCGGCGCCCCGGGCGGCACGCTCGCGGGCGATGAGCGCATCGGTGTTCCGCAGCATCGCCTCGTAGCTGCTGCCGAGCACGCGGTACTTGCCGTCCACGACCAGCGTGGGCGTGCCACCGACCTGGCTGCGCATCATGAACTGGGTGCCGCGCTTCATCTTCGCCTCGGTGGCGAAGCTGTGCATCTCGGACAGGAAGCGCTTGGGATCGGCGCCGTACTGGCCAAACCAGGCGGCGACCTTGGCCTCGTCAGGCTGCTTGCCTTCGCCCGGCAGCGTGCCGGCGATGTGGATCGCATGGAACAGCGCGGTGTGGGTTTTCTCGACCAGGCCCATCGATTCGGACACGAAATAGGCGCGCGCGTAGGGGATCCACTGCGGGCCGTACGGCGCAGGCACGTAGGTCACGCGCACGTCGGCGGGCTGGCGCGCCTTCCACGCGCTGAACGCCGGCTCGAAGGCGGCGCACGCGGGGCAGACGTAGCCGAACACCTCGACCACTTCGATCTTGCCGGCGAGCGGCTCGTAGGGCTGGCCGCCCTGGATCTCCGCATAGTCCACGCCCGGGCGCAGGTCGTCGGCGGCGGCTGGCGGCGCGGGGTCGGCGGGCTTTTCGGCATCGGCGGGCGTGGCGGGATCCGCTGCGGCGGCGGCGGACTGTGCGCCCGCGGCGGCAGCGGCCGAGGCAGCGGCGGCTTCGGCATCTGCGCTGGGACCGGAGGCCGCTGCAGCGGCGGCAGGGCCGGAAGCGGCATCGGCGGCCGGCGCGGAGGGCTGGCACGCGGCCAGCAGGGCGGGAAGCAGGATCGAGAACAGGGTGGCTTGCGAACGCGTCATGACATCATCCTCGAGCGGGGGTTGTCAGTGCGCGGCGCGCACCTTGGCGATCAGTTGCATGGCGATGCGCAGCGCATCTTCGTGGCTGTGCGGGGTGATGAGGTAGCGCCCGTTCACCACCAGCGTCGGCGTGCCCGGCAGCCGGATGCCGACTTCGAACGCGCGCGCGCGCTGCATCAGCGCGTCCACGGCCGGTCCGGTCATCGCGGCCTTCATCGCCGCCTGGCCCAGGCCCTGCTGGCCGTAGAACCAGGCGATTTCGTCGACGCTCGCATTGTGGGCGAGCAAGCCCTTGCGATGGACCGCGTCGTAGACCAGCGCATGGGTCCTGGCGACCGCGCCCTTGCCTTCGGCGGCGAAGAAGCCGCGCGCGAACGCGTCGTTCGCGTCGAATGCCGCCGGCACGTAGGTGAAGCGCACGTCCTTCGGCAGCGCGCGCACCCAGGGGTCGAGCACCGGCTGGAATTCGGCGCAGTGCGGGCACCAGTAGGCGAACACTTCGACGACCTCGGCCTTGATGCCGGGTTCGAGCGGGCGATAGGGCTGCCCGCCGTCGATCACGATGTAGTCGGTGCCCTCGACGGGCTCGACTGCGGGCGGCGTGGCGCCTGCGGCCGTGGCGAGGCCGGGCAGCGCGAGCGCCGCGACGAGCATGCCGCGCAGCGCGAGGGCAGGAAGCAGGCGCATCGGGCCCGCCTCAGTTCGTCGAGGCCGGGGCCTCGTCGCGACGCGCGTGCAGGCCTTGCACGTAGCTGGACAGCGAACGGATCTCCTCGTCGCTGAGCTGGTGCGCCACGGTCGCCATCACGTCGAAGTTGTGGTGGTCGCGCTCGTTGGTGGTCCCGGTGCGGTACTCCTCGAGGCGACGCTGCACGTAAGCCGCCTGCTGGCCGCCGATGTGCGGATAGGCCGGGCCCGGATTGCCGGCGCCGGTCGGGCCGTGGCAGGCCATGCACGCCGGGATGCCGCGCGCGACGTCGCCGCCGTGGAAGAGCTGCTCGCCGACTTCGAAGAACTTCTTGCCCTTGTTCGGGCCGTCGGCGATGACGGTGTCGTCGGCGATGCCGGCGCCCGCCTTCTGCTGGGCGAAGAACGCGCCGAGGTCGCGCATGTCCTGCGCCGACAGCGGGGTGGCCATCGGCACCATCACCGCGGCCATGCCGCCGGTGCGCTCGCCGCTCTTGAACAGCGCGAGCTGCGTGGCGACGTAGCGCTCGGGCATGCCGGCCAGGCGCGGGTACTGCGCATCGCTCGGGTTGCCGTCGAGGCCGTGGCAGGCGGCGCAGGCGCCGGCCTTGGTGGCGCCCGCCTTGGCGTCGCCCCAGTGGGCCTTGGCCAGTTCGGCGACGGCATCGATCGCGCTCGCCTGCACCGGCGCGTTGTCGGGCAGCGCGGTCGTGGTGGTCGCGGCGGGCGTCGCCGGTGCGTCGGTGGCGGGCGCCGCGGGAGCGGCAGCTGGCGCCGGCGTGGCGGCCTGCGGCGGCGGGGTCTGCTGGGCATACGCGGCGGCGGCCACGGCAAGAGTAGCGATGGCAGCGATGGCGTAGGCGCGGGACTTGCGCATGCGAGGCTCCGGACACAGGGGGCGGTGCGCCGCATGGCGACCGCAAAGTGCATGAATTATCGGACCCGGGGCCGCGCACGGTCAAACAGCGACCGCGCGGGCGGCATCGGGGCATGGGTGCCGTGCGAAGCTATGCCCATGGCTGCCCCCAATCCCTTCGTCCGCGCCACCTACCGGCTGGCCGCCCACGAACCGCGCCAGCTGCCGCCCGACCTGGGCCGCGAAGTCGCGTTTGCCGGCCGCTCCAACGCCGGCAAGTCCAGTGCGCTCAATGCCTTGTGCCAGCAGAACGCGCTGGCGCGGGTCTCGAAGACGCCCGGCCGGACCCAGCAACTGGTCTTCTTCGACGTCGCCCCGCCGGTGCCGCCGGGCGCGCCGCCGCCCGCGCCGGAGGCCGCGCGCTGGACGTCGACCTGCCCGGTTACGGCTACGCCAAGGTGCCGCAGGACCTGCAGGCGCACTGGCAGGCCTTCATCGAACGCTATTTCGAGACGCGCCAGGCGCTGCGCGGGCTGGTGGTGGTGATGGACATCCGCCATCCGCTCAAGGACTACGACCGGCAGATGCTCGGCTACGCGGTGCGCCGCGGCCTGCCGGCGCATGCGCTGCTCACCAAGGCCGACAAGCTCGGCCGCGGCGCCCAGGGCAACACGCTGCTGGCGGTGCGGCGCGAATTGGCGTCCGCATGGGGCGACACGGTCAGCGTGCAGGCGTTCTCGGGCGAGTCGCGCCAGGGCGTCGACGAGCTGCGCGCGGTCGTCGCCGGCTGGCTGGAGCTGTAAAGCCGACCCATGGTCGGCTCCCCCCGCTAAAATCCATGGTTTGACGCAGCCGACCATGGGTCGGCTCTACCGAGGTCATTCGATGTCGAGTCCGAGCAGCGTCGCCGAGTCACCGGTCACCGATCGCCGCGAACTGGTCGAGTACATGGCCAGCGGCGCGCGGGCGCGCGAAGACTGGCGGATCGGCACGGAGCACGAGAAGTTCGGTTTCCGCCTCGACGACCTGCGCCCGCCGACCTTCGAGGGCGAGCGCGGCATCGAGGCGATGCTCACCGGCATGCAACGTTTCGGTTGGGATCCGGTGCAGGAATCGGTCGACGGCATGCCGGCGCGCACGATCGCGCTGCTGCGCGATGGTGCTTCGGTGACGCTGGAGCCGGCGGGGCAGCTCGAACTGTCGGGCGCGCAGCTGGAGACGATCCACCAGACCTGCTGCGAAGTCGAATCGCACCTGCGCGAAGTGCGCAGCGTCGCCGACGAGATCGGCCTGGGCTTCCTCGGCATGGGCTTCCAGCCGAAGTGGCGCCGCGACGAGATGCCGTGGATGCCGAAGGGCCGCTACCGGATCATGCGCGACTACATGCCCAAGGTCGGCTCGCTCGGCCTGGACATGATGACGCGCACCTGCACCGTGCAGGTCAACCTCGATGTCGCCGGCGAAGCCGACATGGTGAAGAAGTTCCGCGTGTCGCTGGCACTGCAGCCGGTGGCGACGGCGCTGTTCGCCGATTCGCCGTTCACCGAGGGCAAGCCGAACGGTTACCTCTCGTACCGCTCGCACATCTGGACCGATACCGATCCGGGCCGCACCGGCATGCTCGACTTCGTGTTCGAGGACGGCTTCGGCTACGAGCGCTACGTCGACTACCTGCTCGACGTGCCGATGTATTTCTCGTACCGCGAAGGCAAGTACATCGACCTGAGCGGCAAGTCGTTCCGCGCCTTCATGGACGGCGGGCTCGACACGCTGCCCGGCGTGCGCCCGACGCTGCGCGACTGGTCCGACCACATGACCACGGCGTTCCCCGAGGTGCGGCTGAAGAAGTACCTGGAAATGCGTGGTGCCGACGGCGGCCCCTGGAACCGGCTGTGCGCGCTGCCGGCGTTCTGGGTCGGGCTGCTCTACGACGACGCGGCGCTGGATGCCGCCTGGGACCTGGTGAAGGATTTCACGATGGCGGAGCGCAGCGCGCTGCGCGACGGCGTGCCGAAGCATGCGCTGAAGCTGGCCGCGCCCGCGTCGCTGGGCGCCGGCGCGACCGTGCGCGACCTGGCGCGGCGCGCGCTGGAGATTTCCGCCGCCGGCCTGCAGCGCCGCGCGCGCAACAACCGCAACGGCGCCGACGAACGCATCTTCCTCGCGCCGCTGATCGAATACGCCGAGTCGAACCAGACGCCCGCCGAGCGCAAGCTCGAGCTGTTCCATGGGGAGTGGAACGGCAGCGTCGATCCGGTCTTCCGCGAGTTCGCGTATTAGGGAAGTGGGGAAAGGGGAACAGGGACGCGGAATTCCTCCCTTCCCCATTCCCCTTTCCCTTCTTCCTATACTGGCGGGCCCGTCGTTCCGGAGCCTGCCATGAAATCACGCGCCGCCGTCGCCTTCGGGCCCGGGCAACCGCTGCAGGTCGTCGAGATCGACGTCGCGCCGCCGCGCGCGGGAGAGGTGCTGGTGCGGATCACGCACACCGGCGTCTGCCACACCGATGCGTTCACGCTGTCGGGCGACGATCCGGAAGGCCTGTTCCCGGTCGTGCTCGGCCACGAAGGCGCGGGCGTGGTCGTCGAGGTCGGCGAAGGCGTGACCAGCGTGAAGCCGGGCGACCACGTCATTCCGCTGTACACCGCCGAGTGCGGCGAGTGCCTGTTCTGCAAGTCGGGCAAGACCAACCTGTGCACGTCGGTGCGCGCGACGCAGGGCAAGGGCGTGATGCCGGACGGCACGTCGCGGTTCTCGTACGACGGCAAGCCGCTGTACCACTACATGGGCTGCTCGACCTTCAGCGAATACACGGTGGTTGCGGAAGTGTCGCTGGCGAAGGTGAATCCGGAGGCGAACCCGGAGCACGTGTGCCTGCTCGGCTGCGGCGTCACCACCGGCATCGGCGCGGTCCACAACACGGCGAAGGTGCAGCCGGGCGACAGCGTGGCGGTATTCGGGCTCGGCGGCATCGGCCTGGCGGTGATCCAGGGCGCGCGCCAGGCGAAGGCGGGCCGGATCATCGCGATCGACACCAACGCGGGCAAGTTCGAACTGGCGCGGGCGATGGGCGCGACCGATTGCGTGAATCCGAAGGACCACGCCGAGCCGATCCAGCAGGTGATCGTCGGCATGACCGGCTGGGGCGTGGACCATTCGTTCGAATGCATCGGCAACGTCAACGTGATGCGCGCGGCGCTGGAATGCGCGCATCGCGGTTGGGGCCAGTCGGTGATCATCGGCGTCGCGGGCGCCGGACAGGAGATCTCGACGCGGCCGTTCCAGCTGGTGACGGGGCGCAAGTGGATGGGCACGGCGTTCGGCGGCGTGAAGGGGCGCTCGCAGTTGCCGGGCATGGTCGAGGACGCGATGCGCGGCGACATCGAGCTCGCGCCGTTCGTCACCCACACGATGCCGCTGGGCGAGATCAACGAGGCATTCGAACTGATGCATGCCGGCAAGTCGATCCGCAGCGTGGTGCATTTCTGAGCATGGACGCGCTGCAGGGCGATTTCGCCGGCATCGAGGCGCCAGGCACGCAGCGGCTCGAGCGCCATGCCTGCTTCGGCGGCTGGCAGGACGTCTACCGGCATCGTTCCGATGCGCTCGACTGCGAGATGGCGGTGGGCGTGTATTTCCCGCCGCAGGCTGCACGCGGACCGTGCCCGGTGCTGTATTGGCTTTCCGGGCTGACCTGCACCGAGCAGAACTTCATCACCAAGGCCGGCGCGCAGCGTCATGCGGCGGAACATGGCCTCATCCTGGTGGCGCCGGACACGAGCCCGCGCGGCGATGACGTGGCCGACGCGCCGGAGCGCTACGACCTCGGCAAGGGCGCGGGCTTCTACGTGGATGCGACGCAGGCGCCGTGGTCGCGGCACTACCGCATGCACGAATACGTCGTGCGCGAATTGCCGGCCTGGCTCGAAGCGCATCCGGCGGTGGCCGGCGACGGCGCGCGCGCGATTGCCGGGCATTCGATGGGCGGGCACGGCGCGCTGGTCGCGGCGCTGCGCAATCCGGGGCGCTATCGCAGCGTGTCGGCGTTCTCGCCGATCGTCGCGCCGTCGCGCGTGCCATGGGGCGAGCAGGCCTTCGGCGCCTATCTCGGCGCCGACCACGCGGCGTGGGCACGGTGGGATGCGTGCGAACTCGTCGCGGCGGCGGCCGCGGGCGAGCGGCTGCCGCTGCTCGTCGACCAGGGCGAGGCCGACGAGTTCCTCGCGACCCAGCTGCGCCCGGAGCTGCTGCGCGAGGCCTGCGCGGTGGCGGGCCATCCGCTCACGCTGCGCCTGCATCCGGGCTACGACCACAGCTACTACTTCATCTCGAGCTTCATCGGCGAGCACATCGCCTGGCATGCCGCCGCGATGCGCGGCTAGCGCAGTTCGTAGTCGGTGTAGGCGAAGCGTTCGTCGCGCAACACGGTTTCGCCGCGCGCCAGCCGCAGCGGCGCCGCGAACATCGGGCCCGCATGCACGCAGGTGTGGAACTCGCCGTTCTCGCCGCAGGGGTCGATGCCCGCCGGCAGGTCGCGTACCAGCGCCGCGTCGAAGTCGCGGCCCGCGAAGCCCGCGTCGAGCCGGGTGGTGTCCACGCAGCACAACGCGGCACGCAGGCCACCGGCCTGCATCTCGCGCGCCAGCGCCGCGGTGTCGCTGCCGAACAGCGGCGTGACGACGTCCCAGCCGATGCGCGCGAGGTTCGCGACGCGCCAGGCACGAAGATCCTCGAGGAACAGGTCGCCGAACGCCACGGCGCGCACGTCCGGCCAGCGCCCCGCCGCCTCCGCCAGCGCGGCGGCCATCGCCGCTTCGTAGACGTCGTTCGCGCAGTTCGCCGGGATTTCCGCCTCGAGCAGCGGCAGCCGCGTGGCTAGCGCCTGCGCATGCAGCACGCTGCGGCGGATGCCCTGCATCGAGACACGGGCATGTTCGCGCGTGACCGTGGTCAGCAAGCCGACGACCTCGATGTCGCCGCGCTGGCGCAGCGCATGCAGGGTCCAGGCCGCATCCTTGCCGCCGCTCCAGGACAGGAGGGCTTTCATGGGAGGCACTCGTCCACGACGCAGCTTGCGCCGCTCCGGCGCTCAGGCAGCCGCGACGTCGCGCAGCTCCCAGCCATGCCCGGCCAGCAGGCGCAGGCGGTGCCGCAGCACCGCGCCGGGGATCGAGGTCACCGCGATCAGGTCGAAGTGCAGGTCGTGCTGTTCGCCGGCCACCGTTGCGGACGGGTCGGTCGCGCCCAGCGCCGGATCGACGTCGTCCGGATCGTCCTGCGCGCCGCGCCAGCGCTGGAACAGCGCGTCGCTGCGCAATGCAGACTGCAGCTCTTCCGCGAGCGCGCCGGCGCCATGGCCGCGGAACGCGTAGTCGGCATCGCTGCCGCGCGCGGCTTCGGGGTTGCGCAGGGTGATGTGGTAGCGGATCGGCATCGTTGCTCCCTTGTCAGTGCCAGATGCCGAGGATCATGCCGTAAACGGCGAACTGCAGGGTGTGATAACCGCCGTCGATGAGCCACAGCTTCAGGCTGCGACCGGCGAACGCGTAGTTGATGCCGAAGCTGGTCGCGGCGATGCCCAGGCCC
>DATJDY010000174.1:0-1609 GCA_035497155.1 Luteimonas sp. | reverse complement strand
GCGACCAGCCACAGCACCAGCAGCAGCGCGACGCCGCGGTTGCGTTCGCGATTCATTCCATCGCTCCCTGGCGCATCGCGTAGCGGCCGGCCAGCGGCAGCGCGACGAGCAGCGGCGGCCACGCCTTGCCGTCGGCGTCGCGCAGGCGCAGCTCGACCTGCAAGGGCATCGCATCGCCCTCGTTCCAGCGCGGCTGCCATTCGGCCGGCGTTCCGTCCATGCGCAGCCCGCGATAGCGGACATCGACCGAGCGCAGGCCGTCGACCAGCACTTCCGGCGCCATGTCGTCGCGCGCGGCGCGGTCGCCGCCAACGACGGCGCCGCCTTGGACCATGCGGAACGCGGCCACGAGGCGCAGGGTGCCACCGGCGACGCGCTCGACGTCGAGGCGATGCAGGTACGGACCGCCGCGACCGAGGTAATCGGGCAGGTCGGCGACGAATTCGATGCGGTCGGCTTCGCCGCGGAAGCGGTACGCGATGCCGCCGCTTTCGTCCATCGCGAACGCGACCGGGCGCGCCGCGGACAACCTCGCGCGCAGGAAGCCGGAGACGGCGCGGATGCGCTCGTTGCGCTGCGCCAGCGACTCGCCGCGCTGCACGGTGGCGGTGGCCGCGCGCAGCGTCGCGAACGCGATCGCCAGGCCGGCCGCGAGCAGCGCGGTGGCGAGCAGCACTTCGATCAGGGTGAAACCGCGCGCCTTCATGGTGACGCAACCGCGGCAGGATCGGGCGGCCGCACGAAGCGCAGCGACTCGAGGTGCAGGTGGGTGCGCGCGTCGTCCGCATCGCCGTCGGCGTCGCCTCCTGCGCGTGCAGCGCGGGCATCGCGGCCGTCACCCCAGTACACGTCGAGGACAAGCCGCAGCAGTCGCGGCGCGGCCGGATCCACCGGCTGCGGCACTTCGTCCTGCGCGACGGGCTCGCGCCACGGCGCGACATCAAGCGTCCAGCGATAGCGGCCATCCTCGAACACGCCTTCGCTGCGGCCGGGGACCAGCGTTTCCGCGACGCCGGTATCGTCCAGCAGCGACTGCGCGTGCAGCGCCGCGCGGCCCGCATCGTCGGACCAGCGCACCTGCCGCGACGCGTTCGACAGCGTGCCGAGCACGATCACCAGCGCGAGCGCGAGCACCGCGAAGGCGACGATCACCTCGATCAGGGTAAAGCCGCGCGCGTTCCGGTTCATCGCGCCCGCGCCACCGCGACCTGCCCCGTCAGCCACGCCACATCCACCTGCCACGCAGCGGCGCCCTGCTGCAGCCGCACGCGCCCACCGGTGGACGCGCCATCCGGGAAGAACACGATCGCGCCCTGGCCTTCGGTCGGCTGCACTTCGCGCGCGCCCGTGAACACGATCGCGGCGCGGGCAGGCACCGTGCCGTGCCGGTCCTTCGGCGCCTGCCACGCATGCGCGGCCGGATCGATCGTGAAGCGCTGCGGCTCGCCGGTGGCGAGCGCCTGCGCGCGCGTGAAGCGCAGCTGTGCGGCGATCCCGTTCGCCGACGAGCGCAGCCGCAAGCCGTCCATGCCGCGCCCGATCACGCCCGCGCCGAGCAGCATGGCGATGGCGATGATCGCCAGCACCAGCAGCAACTCGACCAGGGTGA
>DATJDY010000173.1:0-3775 GCA_035497155.1 Luteimonas sp. | reverse complement strand
CGCGTGCGCAATGCGCGCCAGCGCGGCGATGTCGCTGACCTTCAGCAGCGGGTTGGATGGCGTCTCCGCCCAGACCAGCGCAACCGGCCGCGCGCATGCCGCTTCCACCGCGGCGAGGTCGCCCATGTCCACGAACTCGGCTTGCACGCCGCGCTGCGGCAGGAATTCGTTGGCGAGGTAGCGCAGGCCGCTGTAGCAGTCGTCCGGCAGCAGGATGCGCGTACCGGACGGCAGGGTTTCCAGCAGGCCCGCGATCGCGGCCATGCCCGAGGCGTACGCCAGGGCCGAGGCGCCGCCCTCGAGCGCGGCCATCGCCGTCTCCAGGCGATCCTGCGTCGGATTGCCCTCGCGCTGGTACTCGTAGCCGGCGACGCGCTCGGCGGCCGGCCCGTGCCGGAACGTCGTCGACAGGTGGATCGGCGGCGCTACCGCGCCCGTCTCCACGTCGGTTTCGGCGCCTGCGTGCACGGCCAGGGTTTCAAGTCGCATCGACATCGTCTCCTTCCTCGATGAGGCCATGCCGTCGCAGTGCAGTGCGCAGCGACCGCAGGTCGCGGTGGTGGTGTGCATGCAGGCCGGCGCGGCGTGCACCCTCGGCGTTTTCGGCCTTGTCGTCGACGAACAGTACCTCGCGGGCCTCGGCGCCGAGTGCCGCCGCGCAGGCAAGGAAGATCGCCGGATCCGGCTTGGCCAGGCGGAATTGCGCCGAGCAGAACACGCGCGCGTCGAACAGCGGGAACAGCGCTGGACAGATCCGCGGCAGATGGTCGCGCAGCAGCAGGTTGTTGTTGGTCAGGATCGCGACGCGCGCGCGACGGGATGCGGCATTGGCCAGCGCCAGTACGCCGGTGTCTGCCGACATCGAAGCACGGCGCGCGTCCACGCAATCGTCGAGCGTGACCGCGCGCCCGAGCCTGCGCGCGAATTCGGCCACGTGGCCGTCGGCGTCGAACAGCCCGCAGTCCGCGTCGCGCTCCAGTCCCGATTCGAACAATGCGCGCGACACTTCCGCTTCGCTCGCGCCCGAACGCGCGGCGAGGAGCGCCATTCGCGGCGCGTGTGCGTAGTGCGCCAGCACGCCGTCCAGGTCGAACAGGACGACGGCCGGCGCCGTGCTCATGCCTTGGCGATCCGGAAGGCTTCGCGCGCGGCGGCGACGGTCGCCGCCAGCTCCGCCTCGCCGTGCGCCGACGACATGAACGCGGCCTCGAACGCCGACGGCGCCAGGTACACGCCGCGCTCCAGCATCGCGTGGAAGAAACGGTTGAAGGCCGCCGTGTCGCAGGCCATCGCCCCCTCGTACGTATCGACGGGCGTCGCGCTGAAGAACAGGCCGAACATGCCGCCGACGCGATTGGTGGTGAACGGCACGCCCGCGTCGCGTGCGGCCGCTTCCAGTCCATCGCACAGCGCATGCGTCTTCGCTTCGAGCGATGCGTGGAAACCGGGTGCCTGCACGAGGCCGAGCATCGCCAGCCCCGCGGCCATCGCCACCGGATTGCCGCTCAGCGTGCCGGCTTGGTACACCGGGCCGCTCGGCGACACCTGTTCCATCAGGTCGCGCCGACCGCCGTACGCGCCCACCGGCATGCCGCCGCCGATCACCTTGCCGAACGTCACGAGGTCGGCGGTTACGCCGTAGCGTTCCTGCGCGCCGCCGAGGGCGACGCGGAAGCCCGTCATCACTTCGTCGAAGATCAGCAGCGCGCCGTGGCGCGTGCACAGCGCGCGCAGGTGCTGCAGGAAGCCTTCGCGCGGCGGCAGGCAGTTGGCGTTGCCGACGACCGGCTCGACGATCAGGCCGGCGATGTCGTCGCCGCATTCGTCGAACAGCGCGGTGGCCGCGTCGAAATCGTTGTAGGGCAGGGTGAGCGTGAGGTCTGCCAGCGCCTTCGGCACGCCCGGCGAGGTCGGCACGCCGAACGTCAGCGCGCCGCTGCCCGCCTTGACCAGGAAGCTGTCGCCGTGGCCGTGGTAGCAGCCCTCGAACTTGACGATGCGCGCGCGCCCGGTCGCGCCGCGCGCGAGGCGGATCGCCGACAGCGTCGCTTCGGTGCCGGAATTCACCATGCGCACCATCTCGCACATCGGCACGATGCGCGCGAGTGTCTCGGCCATCGTCACTTCCAGCGGGTTCGGCACGCCGAAGCTGAGGCCGTCGCGCGCCGTGGCAACCACGGCCTCGAGCACGGCCGGATGGTTGTGGCCGGCGACCATCGGCCCCCACGAACCGACGTAGTCGATGTAGCGGTTGCCGTCCACGTCGAACAGGAACGGGCCTTCCGCCCGCTGCGCGAAGAACGGCTCGCCGCCGACCGAGCGGAACGCGCGCACCGGCGAGTTCACGCCGCCGGGCATGCGCTCGCGGGCGCGGGAAAACAATGCGTGGGAACGGCTGGTGTCCATCGGGTTCCTTCAGAAGAGCGCCTGCAGCGCGCGCGCCGCAGCGACGGGATCGGGCGCGTCGAACACGCCACCGACGACGGCGACGAGATCCGCGCCCGCGGCGATGGCGATGCCGGCATTGTCCGGCGTAATCCCGCCGATCGCCACCAGCGGCAGGCCGTGGCGGGTGGCGGCCCGCAGCAGCGCGGGCGCCGCGCGCCGCGCATGCGGCTTGGTGGTGGACGGGAACATCGCGCCGAACGCGAGGTAGCTGGCGCCAGCGGCGGCCGCGGCCTCGGCGCGGGTGCCATCGTCGTAGCAGGACGCCCCGATGATGGCGTCGCGACCGAGCAGGTCGCGCGCGGCCGCGATCGCCGCATCGCCTTCGCCCAGGTGGACGCCGGCGGCACCGGTCGCGCGGGCGAGCGCGGGATCGTCGTTGACGAGCAGCGGCACGCCGGCAGCAGTGCACAGCGCCTGCAGGCCCGCCGCCTGCGCGGCGCGCAGCGCCGGATCCGCGGCCTTGTTGCGGTATTGCAGCCACGTGGCATGCGCCAGCAAGGGCGCCACGCGCGCCAGCAGCCGTTCGGTGTCCGCCTCGTCCGGCGTGACCAGGTACAGGCCGCGCGGCCGTTTCGCGCGTCCCGGTGCTGCGGCGGCTGGCATGCGCTTGCGGCCTGCGTGCTGGGGGAATCCACATTATCGGCTTTCGGCACCGGGCCCGTGGTGGGACAATGGCTGGCCCCGCCGCTTTCCCGCGCCCCGCGCCCGCAGATGCCCGAAGCCCCCGCCAGCACCGTCGCTTACCGCACCTGGATGTGCGTCGTCTGCGGCTTCCTCTACGACGAGGCCGCCGGGTTGCCGGAAGAGGGCATCGCGCCGGGGACGCGCTGGGAGGATGTCCCGGACACCTGGACCTGCCCGGATTGCGGCGTCACCAAGGACGATTTCGAGATGATGCCGCTCTAGGGCGTCAGTGCGGCATCGCCGCGGCGACGCCGAGGTCCACCAGCCGTTCGCGCAGCGAACCCGAATCGGCGGCGCGCGGATACAGGTGGAGGTAACGCGCCAGGTCGGCGCGCGCGCCACGCTGGTAACCGAGTTTCGCGTAACCCAGGCCGCGGTCGCGCAGCGCCTCGGCGTTGTCCGGCGACAGGTGCAGGATACGGTCAGCGCAACGCACGGCGCGCTCCCAGTCATCGGCTTCGGCGTAGGTGCCGTGCAGGTTGCGCAGCATGCGCATCAGCATTGCGCGATGCGAAGCCGGGTGCAGGATCTGGTACAGCGCTTCGTCGTCGGGAGGCTCGCCACCGAGGTGCGGCCGCGCGCGTTCGCGCAACTCGTCCTCGTCGAGCGGCCGCCCGCGGTTGAACGGATCCATCACGAGCAC